>CAMPKW010000009.1 GCA_946887425.1 uncultured Candidatus Saccharibacteria bacterium
AAATATTATTGAAGCTATATTTAGTGCGTAACTGCCCTATTGTACATCTTTCCGCCCGCTTTTTCAAGGTGTTATCGGTACGTTTCGGCCCATCTGTATTCCGGACTGATTGGCGCATCTGTCGCAACAGGTTTGGTGCGGTAACGATAGGTGCCGGGCTTATTGCTCGCAAGTCCTTGATCGACACCAAGGCTTATGCCGGTTGCACGACGCGCGAGCTCATGGAGTGTTCCTTCGCGTGTGCCGTATTTCTCATTGTGCTCGATGATAGGGAGCGCACCAGTTTCTGTATTGACGAGAATACGAGGAGGCTGCTCCGTGTTAGGGATGATAGCTTCGATGTGCTGCGGGATTTCGTGTGCCATGTGTGATTCCTTAAAAAAACACCTCCCGGAGGAGGTGTAAAATTGAAATTAAACTTTCTTTACCTGCAAAGCGTCGAGCTCGACTGGAGTGTCGCGGCCAAACATACTGACCATAACCTTGAGTTTGCCCTTGTGCGCATCGATTTCGGAGATAGCGCCATCGAAACCTTTGAAAGGACCGTCGGTAATGCTGACTACTTCACCTTCGGAGAACTCAATGTTGTACTTCGGATCTTCAACGCCCATGCGCTTCTTGATCTTAGCAATTTCAGAATCGAATACTGGAGTTGGAGTCGTATCCGCACCTACGAAGCCAGTGACACCTGGGGTATTACGGACGATATACCATGTTTCATCCGTGAGCTTCATTTCAACCAGTGCGTAGCCCTGGAAGATCTTCTTCTCGACAACCTTGCGTTTGCCGTTCTTGATCTCGATCTGCTTTTCTTTTGGCACCATGACGTCGAAAATTTTATCAGCCATGTCGACTGCGTTGATTCGCTGGCGAATGCTGTCGGCTACTTTCTCTTCGTAGCCGCTATAGGTGTGAATAGCGTACCATTGGCGAGTACTGTCATATCGGTTTTTCATAATTATCCTAGGATCCTTTCAAATAGTAGTTTAAAGCCAGCGTCAAGTAAGACAATAAGTATGATAAAGAATGCGGTAAATGCAAGTACGGCGAATGTGAGGCTCCATGTCGCTTTGCGAGTCGGCCAATGTACTTGTTTGAGTTCTACCCATGCACCCTTGAAGTAGCCACCAAATGCTACGAGCGGGTTGGTCTTCTCCTCTTCGTTTGAGACTGTGATTTTTTGCGGAGCTTTCTTGCTCACTTTTTCAGAGGTGACTGTTTGTTTTGCGTCATCAGTTGCTTTGATGCGCGTCACTTTCGTCGTTGCTCCGGAGGTCTTTTTACTTGTCGCCACAGCTATGTTGTCTCCCAAATTAAAAAGCCTGCTGTTGCAGACTGTCAAGTACAGTATAGCTACTTAAAACACCTCAGTCAAGCATGGTATAGTACTAGTAATGCTTGAGCTTATTCTGTTAATTATATACATCATAATAACCATGGCTACGATTTACTGTGCATGGAAGCTAATGCGCGCCTTTCACCGTTTTACGATTCGCGATTTTACTACGCCAGCTCGTCGTGTAAGTGATTTGCCGAGCGTATCAGTCTGCATACCGGCACGCAATGAAACCCATGCAATGACTCAGTGCCTTGAGTCCGTGGTCGCAAGTACATATCCTAAACTTGAAATTATTGTTCTTGACGATGCCTCGGCTGACAATACATCGTTTTTGATTAAGTCATTTGCACATGCTGGCGTACGATTTGTTGAGGGCTCTAGGTTGCCTCATGATTGGCTTGGTAAGAACCATGCGCTCCAGGGGCTGCTCGAGGAATCGAGCGGACGATACATTTTGTATGTCGATGTCGATACTAGGCTTCAGCCCGATACAATTGGTCAACTCGTGGCTTATGCTACGAAAGAACAGGCCCAGATGGTATCGGTACTTCCGCAGCGTTCGGATGGCTGGCGACTAAGTGTGCTCTTTAGTCCGCTACGTTACTTTTGGGAGCTTGTATTGCATCGACAGAAGTCTCCGGCAGTCGCAAGTTCTGCGTGGTTGATCGATCGTCACGTGCTTTTAGAGAGTGGCGGTTTTTCAAATGTGGCACTAGACGTTCAGCCTGAAGCTCGGCTTGCTGCAGCGATGACACTCAGCGACCAATATCGGTTCTTGATAAGTACGCCGGAGCTAGGTGTGACGTATGAGAAGAAGTGGTCGTCCCAGGTGGAGACAAGTATCCGTCTTCTTTACCCTCGTTTTGGCTATACGGCTTGGGCGGCGATTTTTGCCGTAACATTTCTTACTATCCTATGGTTACCGGTGCCGTTTGTACTATCAGGCTTTTTCTATGAATGGTCGATTGTTCAGGCACTTGCGCTTTGGAAGCTGAGTCTTTTTATGGCGCTGTATGCCTTGTATGCGTCTCGTATCTGGCGTCGTCATTGGTGGACTGCCCTTTTCTTATGGCCATTTACGCTGACTCAGGAGCTCGTGCTTTTGCTTGCAAGTGTTGCGGGCTATGCAAGAGGAACAATCACTTGGAAAGGCCGGCCAGTGCGGATTCATCGCACATCCTCGTCTGTCCGGTCGGAGGTTGCTGAGCTTTAGTGCGAGAGAGCGTTTTGTTAATCAACTTTTTTGGTGATAACAGGAAGCGTGAAGCTGAAGGTCGAGCCGTGATTTAGGCGGCTTTCAAGCTCAATACTGCAGCCGAGCTTGCGTGCGAGCTTTGCCGCTACATATAGGCCAAGCCCTGTTCCGCCTGTTTCGCGGGTACGATAATCTTCGGAACGGTAAAACTTCTGAAAAATTTTCTTTTGTTCGTTCTTTCCAATGCCAATTCCAGTGTCGCTCACTGCAAATTCGACGATATTCTTGCGCTTATGGGCACGTAGTGTAATCGAGCCTTCGTGCGTGTACTTGATGGAGTTGGTAATAAAGTTTTGAAGCAACTCCTCCAGGTAGAGTCTACTTGCGCTGACTGTTCCTAGCTTTACATCTGCATCAAGATTCAGGTGCAGCTTTTTTGCTTCGGCCTGCGGGAGATATTCATTATAAAGCTTGTCAATGAGCGGTCGTACTTCAATCTCTTCGGTAAGATCAGCGACGCCGCGTTCTGCGCGTGACAACGTAGAAAGATCGTTGACCATCTTCGCCAAGAAGATAACCTGGTCGTGAGCATTTTTTATAGATTCAACCAGCACCTCTCGTTTGGCATCTGGGCGTGACAGAATGAGCTGGGCATTGCTAATGGTACCTTCGGCAATAGTGATTGGTGTTCGTAATTCATGGCTAACGACACTAATAAACTCATCACGCTCCTCTTCGAGGCTCTTTGCTTTGGTGACGTCGCGCATGATAATGATGTATCCGTCGTGGTCTTCACTATCCTTGCTGCGGCTGTAGCTACTTCGGATTGGCGAATAAGTCACTTCAAGTCGTACTTTTTCGTCGCCATCAAACGTCATGTGAAGATCGTCACGTACGGTGACGCTATGGGATTTTAGCAGTTCATCAAAGAGGTGGACTCGATTATCATCTTTGTCTTTGACTGATAGAATTTCGTCTATGTGGTGGCCGTTAAGGCTGTCGTTTGTGTCTAGGAGATTAAGGCTGGCGGCATTGTATACGCGTATAACTCCATTCTTGTCGGTACTTAGGATTGCATCAGCGAGGTTATTTACGATAGTAAGGATGCGATCACGCTGTAACGATTCTTGTGCCTGAGATCGACTCAAGGCGCTTCGTTCAACTTCCTGGGTGCGTCCTATGGAGACGACAGCCATGCCAGTTACGAGTACGGAAATAGCTATCATAAGATCATTTAAGATGGCTAGTGAGTTGGAGTTGGCAATAAGATCAATCAAAATGTCTACCCCGACAGTAGCGATAAAGCCCATAATACTGAGCATGAGTCCTTGTCGCGAGAAGTAAATATTTGAGGCAACGAAGAGGAGTACCCAGAAGATAGCGAAGGGCGCGTTGAGTCCTGAGACAAAGATGAGATATGAGCTTGAAAGAAGGTGGTAGCTTATGAAGCGAAATGCAATGACGCGACGCGACTTGCCTGGTGACAAAAATTGCCACGCACCAAGCAGCATCCAGGCGAGTGCAATAGTAATGAATGCAAATTCATTTGAATAATGTGGCGCCTGGAGAAGATCGTATTGGATGAGAGCCCCGTAAAGCACCAAAATAATAGGAATAAATAATCCTGCGTAGCGAACGATCTGTGCCGCACGTTGATTGTAAGCAGTCCCACCTTTAAACATCTTAAAACGTATTATACACGAGACATAAGCTTTTTAGATAGATGGCGTTTCGTTTTTTAGTGCACGCTTATGTAGCTTGTACTGCGGGTCGCCAATAGCAACCAAATCCCAGAAGTCGGAGCTATGATTCATTTGTTTTGTGTGACTGAGTTCATGAATCAGGACGTAATCAATGAGCTCGAATGGCAATTTCATAAGAGCAATATTAAGACTGATTGTGCCATTGCTACTGCAGCTCCCCCATCGCCCGCTCGCATGCGAGAATCGTACTTTTTGATAGCTGAACCCGTACTTTGTGGCTAAAAACTGGAGTCTTTTTGGCAGGTAGCTTTTTGCTTCACGGCGGAGTGCCGTAATGACAACTTCTCGAACGGCAGATACTACTACAGGATCATCGAGTGTCTGCTCATCGGGAAGTTGTACGATAATTTGCTGGCCATGTCGCGAAACAGCTACTTGATCAGTAGCCGACGGCCGCACAATGAGAGAGTGGCTCTTCCCTATTGTCATCCCGTCCTCGTATGAGGCATCAGGAAGATGCTCTTTCAGGATGCTACGCAGTTCGTCGCGTGAGTTCTTGAGGAGTCGTT
Organism: uncultured Candidatus Saccharibacteria bacterium; assembly: GCA_946887425.1. The sequence continues at coordinate 4,807 of CAMPKW010000009.1, forward strand.
TAACTAAGAAAAGCGGCGCATAAAGCGGCAATGATGCGCGCAATGTGCCGTCGGGTGCTACGCGAATGCGAACTTGTGAGGCGCGTGCGCTTCGCCGGATTGTTATTTTGCCAAATTCGACATCACTGATAATCGGCATAAGTTTCCACCTGTTATCGGACCGTAATGTGTTTCGATGGAGAGCGACGACTAACTGGTGCGGTCGTGTGAACGCTAATATCGGCGCGCGGCTCTGCGAGTTTTCGTAGCACCATTTTCGCCTGCGTTGCATACGTATGCTTTCCACTTATGACAATTGGCTTTTCTGTGGTGTGCGGAGCACTGAAGCGGCGAACGGCAGTATCGTGTTGCTCGGGAGTTGTAATGCGTCGGTGCGGTTCGGTTTTGGCTGCTTTAAGAGATCGTTGCTTCGCGGTCGTAGGCTCTGTTTGAACCCATATGATAAGTACTTCATATCCATGTTTGCGAGCTGATGACATGAGCGCCAGCCGTTCTGCTTTTGTGTCACTGTGCCCATCAACGATAAAAGACTGTCGTGTTTTAAATAGCTCGCCCATCTGCTGATCAATAAGTGCGTTGATGATTTTTGCAGGCAGTATGGCCTTGCCGAAGACCTTACTGATTGATGAGGTACTGACAAGTGGTGCCTGGAATGTCTCTGAAAACTGTTCGGCAAAAAAGCTCTTGCCTGCACCCGAAATGCCGACCATGAGAATGAGATGCGGCTTAGATAGACTTAACGATTTCATATATGACAGTATAGCAAAAGTATGAGCTGATTGGATAGCCTGCATGGGGAGTTGAGCGTCGCGATGTAGTACTATAGAAGTATGAATTCAGACACAACACCGCTCGAAGGTACGAAATTGGCAGATTTCGAACCTCGTAAAAAAGTAGAACAACTTGAAATAATCGACACAGTAATTGGCACGGGTGATGAGGTGCAGCCAAGCCAGACAATCACTGCCCACTATACTGGCGCCCTCGCTAAGGACGGTACGATCTTTCAAAGCTCAAAAGATTTTGGTCAGCCTGCGACATTTGGGCTGGAGCAAGTTATCGAGGGATGGACAAAAGGCGTGCCTGGAATGAAAGTGGGCGGAATCCGTCGCCTTATCATTCCTTCATCTCAGGCATATGGTTCTGTGCGTGCAGCTGCCAATATTCCACCAAACTCAGATCTTGTATTTGATATCGAGCTTATTTCTATTGGCTAGTAGTTGTACTGGTCAATAAGATTGCTGCCACTAAAAAAGTAATATATAGCGCCATAAATAATTGTGGCAAATATAATATAAACAATCACCCACTGCCAGAGTGGGCGTTTACTGTAACCTTTTGGTAAAAGATTAGGGTGTCTGCTACTCATATTCACCTCCCTTTGCTTGGTGACTATAGTATGTCGTATGCGTAGCGTATGTGTATGTGATATATATCATGCAAATGTAGAGGATCCGCGCTACTTCTAGCGCGGATCGGGTGGAGCGACTTGGTCAATTTAAGTATTACGATTGATACCAGCGCACATCGTCGTAGTACCCGCTAATTCCTGAGTTCGCAGAAATAATCAGTTGCAAACTGGCGGCTTTTACGGCAGTTGACGTCGGTTTGTACTGGAAGTTAACGTCACCGGTACTTACGCCACGAATGCCCGTAATGTATTGCCCCGAGACCCAGTTGCCGCTTCCGTCATACTCATCCATATAGTAGCCCACTTCACCGCTCGTAAGCTGCTGAACGCTTAGATAGCTCGTGAGCGAATAGCTCTTCGCGGTGTCAACCGTCACCTTCGGAGAAAATAGATGAGTATTCTTGGTAGTCGACTTTAGCGCAATGGAGTTTACAATATTGTTAGGACTGCCATGACTGCCAGTGTCTTTGACGATATTAACTGGGTCATCAGTAGTCCAGCCGTCCGCAATACCGCTATCAAAGGCACCATTGGCAACAAGATTCGTCTGTATCGGCGGGGTGGTGCTGGTTAGTGCGAACCACTGGGCGTTATCGAGGTAGGCGGTAATGCCCGAATTTGCCGATGCAATAACCTGTAGTCGTGCTTTTTTAACGCTTGCCGAGGTTGGCTTGTACGTAAAATTGAATTCCTCAACAAAGACCGACCGTTCGCCGTTTTTGTATTGCCCCGAGACCCAGTTGCCGCTTCCGTCATACTCATCAATATAGAAGCCCAGCTCGCCACTGTTGATTGCGTTTACTTTGATGTAGTTTTTTAGGAGATAGGTGGTATTCGAGTCAATGGTCACATGGGGTGAAAAGAGATGTGAATTGCTTGCCTGGCTGGTGAACTTTATTGAGTTGGCTGAACTTGGAAGACTTCCGTTGTTTGCGGTATCCTTTGTTACGTTTGCGGCCGCGTCGGTTGTCCAGCCCTCGCCTACTCCATTATCGAATGTGCTGTTTGGCAAAAGATTCGTGTCACTTGTTACAATTCCCTGACTGATGTTGACTGGCGTTATCAATCCGGATGACTGCTTGGACTTGACGTAAGCAGCGATTTTATCAAGGTTGCCTGTCGAGTACTGATAATCATCGGGATTGGTGCTCGGGCTTACTCTGATCTCATGCAATGTAAGCACTAGCCAATGCTTGTTTGCGATAGCGGCGTCAATCTTTGCCTTAACTTGAGCGACCGTGACACCCGCACGAACTGGCATGTTGTTTATCAGATAATCATTGTACGGCCAGCTATTGTTTGCCTGATCGGCAAATCCACGGTGCGATGTATAGTATTTGGCAATCTCGGAAAGTGTAGCAGGGCTATAATCACCATACGGCGATGCAAAGGCATTGGCGGTGATTCCTTGTGCGGCAAGGTCAGCCTTGCTACCTCTTAGCTCCTGGCTCACCTGTGCGGGCGTGAGTAGATTCGGTTGCCCGTCACTTGCATCACTTGAAGCAAGATACGGATGTGTTTGCGTGTGTGAACCTATTTCCCAGCCAGCATTTTTCAGCTGTTTTACCTGCGACCAGGACATATATCTTACATCATTATCGGCTCGACAGCTATTTGGAACAGTCGTCATGCCGATACATTTTGTCGTCACATAGCTTGTGCCAGTTAAGCCGTACTTGGCAAGTGTGGGACGAGCTTGCGTGGCGACGCTTGCAAAACCGTCGTCGAAGGTGAACGATATTTTTGCTGTTGCTGTAGGGTTCTGTACGAGCGCTCCACTATTACGGCTTAGCCATAACGGTGAGGATATGGCGAGGAGCATTGCGAGAGCGATTTGGATATACACGCGCGGTGTAGTGTGTTTTTTTAATGAATACCTGCCTATGAGTGTGTAGAGTTTGCGCATATATACCTCCTTGCCGAATGGGCGGATGTGATTAGGATTATGACTGTTCATTGATTTCTCTCATAGCTTCAGAAACAGTTTTCACCGTCAGATTGCTCTTTTTTAAGATATCAAGTTGCTGCTGAAATTGTGCGGGGCTGACGACTGGTTCGCCTTGCGTATTTGTGTCGACGCGGTGATAGACGAGTATTAGCCAGCCGTTATTTGCCTTTACTTCGGCCAGAGCGTTAGCTAGCTTTGCTGGTGTTGTGTCGTTGCCTATATATAGAACCAGTAAGTTGTATGGATCAAGATTCTGACGGGTGTTGATGCCACTTTCTGTTCCGCGGAGCGAAGAGTAGTAGTTGCGCGCGTAATGGTTGACTTGATTATCTGTTCCACCGAACGGTACCGAAAATTGTACGGTGTGTTGTTTGTGTACTTGCTTGAAGTACTCACCTGCATGCTTTAACTGGTGATCGATAGATTGCGTATCGAGCGTTGTAAAATTAAGATGTTCGTACCCGTGAGAGGCAAGCTCGTGCCCATTCTTAGCAAGTGCAGTGACTTGATCTGAATTCACGAAACTTGTCGTATCGATAGCTGCCGGGTTAAGGTAAAACGTTGCCTTGTAGCCAAGCTGATCGAGTAGTGGAACGCCGTTCATGTGTGCAGATTCCCAGCCGTCATCAAACGTGATAGAAACAAGTGGTCGTTTCCAGGCCGCTGCCCCCGGTTTCGAGATGTCGTAAAGCGTATATCCTCTTGTGTCGAGCGTACCATTGGAGTGGAGGGTTGGCGTCACTACTACACTTACGGCATTTGAGGGTGTTTCAAAGCTGCCAGTGTAGGTTGTCCATTCTTTTGCGGGTAGCAGTGTGGTGAGTGTGTAGAATTGGCGTTCGCCGGAGGCTAATACGTATTCGGCGACGATGTCAGAGGGTGTATCACTGCGGTAGCCTACACTAAATGAGAATGCTTGATTACCATGAGCGGAGATTTCGGGGTATTGCCACTTCGCTTCACCGTCCTTGTAGTCACTTGCCTTGCTGCGGAGGTAGGCCGTCCCATCGTCGGTGACATAACTGGATGTGGTTTTATTATTGCCGCTCGTGAAACTCGTCCATTTGTCGGGCCATAATGATGTTTCATGGGATCGTTGAATCTTTGGAATGAGATTTTTCCCTTGGACTACCGTTGGTGGCTTGTGAACATTTGTTGGGTTCGCCTCTAGATAATTATTATCAATTTGAAGCTCGCCTTTTGCAGAAAAGCTGTAAATGAATTGAATGCTTTGAACCTTAGGTTCCGGCGTAAACACATGGCTGACTGTCGTCCATTGCCTATCAGGTGAGTATTGCTTGGTGATAGCCAATTTTTTTGTCCCATCTGCATAGTTGGATTGCAAAATAAGATCAAACGGTACAGTCGACTTATAGAATCCCTTATAAAAGTATGTCGTATTGCTATCAGTAGCGACGAGTGGGCTTGATAGGGTCGTATTGGCACTAGGAGTTGCACTGCTATTTGTCAGTACGAGTAATTTCGGACTTTCATAGCCGGGTATGTTCGTGGCCGTTACTGCTGAGCTTGCGGGTGTAAACTCCCATCCCACGGGCAAACCACGATCATCGAGCGTATCAAGACCTCCGTTCGGAAGGACGTTTGAACGGGATACGTTAATTTGTGACTCGGCGCCCGTGTACTGGTGCCATGCGATCAGTAAAAGTGCAATGACTGGCAGAACAATCAGCAATGGGTTTTTAAGAATGCGCGATATCTTATTCATGTACCCCTCCTATGGTGCGAGTGTGAACGGTTGTTGTAGCGACGCCAGCAAGTCGGCCGCCGATACGATCTGGCGATATCCATGTGGAGTCTCTATTCTTATGTTCAGTTAAATCACGTGCCTTAATCATGCATTTTATGACCGCGAAAATCTGTATCAGATCCATGACGTAAAATACAAAATATGCAACTGGGACGTATAACGTGAGATATACACGCTCAAGCCGACGCAAGTGATTGTTGTACCAGAGTGTGACAAGTACGTACATGGTAATGGTGAGGTAAGCACCTATGACGAGTAAAAGACTTTTGTGTGAAATGGTAAGATAAGCAGCGTATATCCATGTTAGTGGTAGAAGTAGCAACGTAATTTCAGTCATGATCGCTGCCGGCAGGCGGTATACGGTTAGCATTGAAGTGTACTTTGGTTTATTGGCACCAATTAGCGCGCGGTGCTTATAGAGATTCTGCATACTTCCATATTTCCATCGAAATCGCTGCCGAAACAGTGCTCGTATACTCTCTACTGACTCGGTCAATGCGACAACATCAACACCGTATATTATCCGATGTTGCTTATTGCCTTTTGCAACAACCTTCATGCTTAAGCTGATGTCTTCGGTCATAGTATCGGTGTCATAAAAATGCACTGACTTAATCGTGTCGACACGATATGTCGAGGCAACGCCTCCGATGATAAAGTCACAATTAGTGATTGAATAGGCTTTTTTCGATTGATAACTGATCATATGTTCAAATTTTTGCAGAATACTGAGTGTCGTGTGTTCGTTGAGTATCTGCACGTTTGCGGCAACTCCCGCCACATTTGGGTCGACAAAGTAACTTACTGCGCGCTCAATAGCTTGTGGCATAACAACTGAGTCCGCATCAAGCATCATGACCAGCTCTGTCCTTACATAGCGTCGTAGTGCGTAGTTGAGTCCGGCTCCCTTGCCAACATTGATGCGTTTATTGATAATGCGAAGCGAGCCATGGTCTTGCAGGCGACTGTAATCGCTGAGTATTCGCCTAGTTGCATCGGTCGAAGCGTCGTTGACCACGATGACTTCAATATTCTTGTATGTACTTGCAAATACCGAATTCAGACAACGTGCGATCACCTTCTCTTCATTGTGGGCTGGTATGAGGATGGTGATATGAGGCGCGTAATCGGATACTATCCCCTTCTTTCGTAGAGTATAAATGCGCCGATGTTGCCAAATATCATACGCACTCGCTCCGATCAGGTAAAATCCGAGATGGACTATATATAGAATGCTCGTTATTGCGAATAGGTAAAGAATAATAGTGTTAACGATCATGATGCTTGCCTGCTATCTTTGTCAGATCGGAATGTACATAGGAAAGGGATCGTAGCGCAAATGTTGCCAGGTGCCTAACAACTAAACTTGCAGCGATTACGATCCAGATCCCAATACTAATGAGGCCGAGTATGGCCAGCAGTGTCGTGACACGTACGTGCTCGAAGCCTGTGAATTGATTGAAGTCGAATACGGTTGATAGAAAATCTGGTAACATACCACCCCCCTTTCATATATACGTTGGTGTGTATTAAAATGACTAGCTGTTAGGCTAGTCGTCGTCTAATGTTCACAAATAGTCGGTGGTAACGCTCGCTTGGCTTTTCCGCTTCTTTGATCATTTTTTCGAGTCGCTTTATGTCGTGCATGAGAAATTCACGTTCGAGTCGTCGAATCGATTGCACATTTTTTGGTTCATTTTTATTTTTTAAATCGCTACTAACATGTTCATAGCGCTCGCTGAGACGGTTAAGCTTTTCGCGAAGATCCTGGACTGTGAACATCGCTGAAGCGCTTGCGTACTTTTCCATTTTCACCTCCTATTGCCTTACTTTCCTACAAAGTAATATATCTCACAGTGGGCTTTGGGGTGCGTGATGATCATCAAGCAAGCATTGTGATATTGCGCACAATCGAATTAGTAGTATCATGAAAGCGGGAGATACGAGTTGTGTCTATACTATATGCCGTACGACATTGTCTATGAAACCTGCTACCCATCAAGCAATTGGTGACTTTTTTGCCAGGTATCCAGTTCGGCATTATAAAAAAGGCCACATTCTTATTCTTGCCGGCGAGAAAGCATCGTCGGCTTTTTATTTAACGGAGGGAAAGATACGCGTTTACGACATTACTTATCGCGGAGAAGAAATTATTATCAATAGTTTTGACCCTCCTACGTTCTTTCCGCTATCTTTGATTCTTAATTCATCAACAACTCGCTATATATACGAAGCGACCACTGACATTACAGTCCGGCAGGCGCCTATTGACGATGCTATACATTTTCTTACGACTCACCCGCCTGTTGTATTTGATCTGCTTGCCCATCTTTATGCAACACTCGACACGGTTTTGGAACGAATGGTACATTTTATCTCTAGTGGTGCAAAAAATCGAATTATTTATAGCCTCATTGCAGAGTGTAAGCAGTTTGGTAAGCCCCAAGAGGATGGTAGCTACATCGTAACGATTACAGAAAGAGAGCTTGGGTCTCGGGCTGGCTTATCACGGGAGACCGTTAGTCGTGAAGCAAGGGTTCTTAAGATCGCAAAACTGATTGAAGTGCACCATAGTAGTATAGTGATTCCGAATTTGAAACGACTTGAACGCTACTTGGAAATCCATAATTGATCAAACAGTAATCATTGATATGATGTGATCAAGCGCACATACTTTTTTATTTTCTAAGCGTAAAGTTGGAATAAATGGAGGGTGTGAGTGACGAGAAATACGACCGTAGCGATTAAAAAGGTGTCCGGATATAAGTACCTTGTTTTGGTACTGGTTGGAATGGTTATACTCTTTGCGTATTACGTGTTGAGTGGACGTTCGTTTTTGCACGTCTCAGCACAGGACGATAAGATTAATTTGTTGGAGTCTGGGTGGAACTATATGCCTGGCGTCCTGTCAAAACCCGACGGTCTTCATGTGTCACATCTTGGCAGGGCGATTGTTCGACAGGATGGATCCGGGGGCCAGATTAATCCACCCATTAATATATATGGCACACATCTTCAAACTTCGGGCTCTTACACATTGCATATGACACTAAAGGACATTAAGGGTGCTGCTATTATACGCCTGTATGACAGTTTACCTGTAATCCAGGATGAATTTAGAGTTGAGCCAAGTAGCTTGGAGCTGAAGTTGGTAGACAACATGGCTACGGTATCTATCTGGGGTGGCTACAAAAATGAAAAATTATCTCGGCAGCTACCAGCCAAGACGACCAGCTATGCGGTCTCGCCCCTCGAAACCGCTCGTGTCACTTTATCTCGCCAAGACGACAGAATAACAATTGACTTAAATGGAAAACGACTCGCAGTATTGCCACAAAACGACCTCTTGAAAGATAGGGTGTGGTTTGGAATGTCAGCCGAGAACCCAGGTGATACATGGACGCTGTCGCAACTCGAAGCTGATGCATCTGCGGATATCCTTGCGGTTAATACCGAGAATATGGAAGCGTACCGCAAATCGAATGACGCCCTTCAAGTAGTGGCGAGCAGTACGCGACCTGGGTTTATCGTCGGTGCGGCTACGGCGCTAGGGCCAATGGTTGAAGATAGGCGTTACGCGGCTATTGCACTAGGCGGCCAGTTTGGGCAAGTAACTACGGAAAATGTGCTGAAATGGCAATTTATTCATCCACAGCCTGGGGTTTATGATTTTCGAGATGCTGACGCCATGGTGGATATGGCGAGAAAAAATGATCTTTTAGTTCACGGTCACACACTCGTATTTGGCGAGGCAAATCCGGCATGGGTGCAAAAATTACCAAGCAGCACGGTCGATGAAAAGGCATACATAAATCAAGTAATGGTCGATCATATTACCCAGACTGTCGGTCATTTTAAGGGAAGGGTTGCGTCTTGGGATGTGATCAATGAGCCTTTGGCTGACTTTGGTGTGGCTGGGTCTAGTGGCCTTCGCAACCACATATGGCTTAAGGCATCGGGTGAGGACTATATTGCAAGCGCATTCATGGCTGCACGGGAGGCCGATCCTCGAGCACAACTCTATATAAATGAGTATGGGCTTGAGTCGAATGGAGAGCGATGGGGCACTTTCTTGGCATTGGTGAAAAAGCTTAAAGTCCAAGGCGTACCTATTGACGGTGTTGGATTCCAAGGGCATGTATATGATTCCGGTGACATCATCAACCCCGTCACACTGCGAAGTCATATCCGTGAACTTGCCGAATTGGGTCTCACTTCTCGTATCTCCGAGATGGATGTATATAGCGATGATGGCACTGAGGTGCAAGCCAAGCAGTATGCCGATGTGTTTAACGTATGCTTTACTGAGCCAAGTTGTGTTTCTTGGTCGACTTGGGGCGTGACGGATCGGTATAATTTTTGGCAAGATGAAAGTGGCCGCTTGCAACATGGGCGCGACTTCTTATGGGATGAAAAATACCGTCCGACGGCAGCTGTATCCGCGATACAGAGTATGATTCACCGATAAATATTGTTCGCAGTCGATTGCACGGGAGTGGCAAATTCATATACAAGCTGCTCTGATCGGTGTTCGCTATTTTTAAATAGCTCAGGTCTCATAAATGTCACTTCGTCTGCATCTGCACCGATACCATATCTAAGATCATCTACCTGTACTTCGTATACGAGCCAGAGTAGCCATGCCTCTCTTTTCTCCAAATATAGTGACGCGGTGTTTACCAGCGTCGCTTTAAAGTCGGAAGTGATAAGCGCCTCTTCGTACAATTCGCGCTTCAGTGCATCATGTGTTGTTTCGCCATGATCCATGCCGCCGCCGGGTAGTGTCCATTTACTACCGTTTTCTTTGACGACCAAAACCTCACCGGCATCATTGCGAATAATTGCTTTTAGAGATACTCGGTAAAATGCATCTGGATATTTTCCACTCATTCAAATATTGTAGCAGATCAATCTAGCGGAATAGTCGCTCATACCAGTTGAGGGCACGTTCTCGGTATGACATCGGCGTATTGTCATACGTTTGCGATGAGGGTTCGACGTAGCGTGATAGCACGCTTGTCGCAATCGCCTGCTGGCCTGCCGCAGTAGGATGAAATGGCATAGCGCCTGACGGGCCTTGTACCCAGCTGTCAGAGCTACATAGCCCGTGACCAGCGAAATTCACAGGTGCATATGTGCCGTACGAATACTTGGAAACAGTGCGGTTGATCGCACTATTAAGCCCGTCAATCCTGGTATTGAGCCATGACACCTCCTGGGCTGTGATACCTGCCGTGTCATCGCAGGTGGTAGTCGAAAGTGGATTGTAGTATCCCGTAACGATAACTTGAGGTGGCGAGCCATCGCTGAGAGAGTGTATCTTTGCCATGATGACATTAAGTTCAAGTCTTAAATCAATAAGATAGGCATTAAAACGAGCCGTGTCGACGCTATAGCCGCATCGAATGTAGTAACACTGTCGTATAAATTGTGTCCAACGTGTGTCGTTTGCGCCAACAGTAAGTGTGATAAGGTCGGGTGTGCCATTTGCAAATGCTTGATCAAGTTGTGCAGGAAGAGTAGCGTGGCTGGTTTCCTGCGAGTCGTATATGCCTTCGTCTGCTTTTGCTCCTGTGCATGCATAGTGCTGCACTGATAGTCCTGTCGATGTTCCCACTGTATACGGATAGGCTCCTGAAGAGCGGTCGCATATGGTAGTGACTTCACTTAGTCCGGCCCCGGATGCTACAGAGTCGCCAAGTGCGGCGTAGTTACCATTGGCGGCAAATGTAGTGGTTGAAAATAACGCGGACATTCCTAGCGTTAAAACTGCGATGACGATAAAGCGTTTCATAACTTTCCCTCCTCATTCCTTCACAGACTTCCACGAATAACTACCTCTATTATAATACTTTTTCCAAACAACTCGCAAGTTGACCGCAACGCATCTGCACTAGTTGGGTTGCTCTAGGTTCGATATGGTGCGGCCAATCTTGTCCCTTTCGGATAGGATCAGAAATCAATACCCAATAAAATAATCGGTTACAATCTTTTTTGCTCTGATGTGCTTTGATAAATTCTTAGCGCTATCAACGAGTGCTGGTGGCCCAGATATGTACACGTGCCTCATGGCGATATCTGGAACAATCTTTTGAATAAGCTGCTTGGTGAAGTGCGGCGCATCCATGTAGTGCCATCCGTCAACTAGCCGTGCGATATTGTCTGTCGGCGCGAGAATGAAAACGGCAATACCCGATTCCTTAAGGATGTCCTTGTATGCAATCTCTTCATGGCTACTTACTGCGTAGATGAGTGTAATATCTCTCACCTCCTCGGTGTGGCGCAGGTGGCGCAAGTGGCTAATGAACGGCGTAATGCCAATCCCGCCAGCAATATATAGGAGCGGAATTTTTGCATCCTTAGGCAGAACAAAATCGCCATTTATGCCAGTGGCCGATATGGCTGAACTTGCTGGGAGTGCCTTAAGGTTGCGTTTAAAAGTGCTAGGAGGATCATAAAACTTTACAGCAAGACGTACATCTTTGTCCTCCGGGGCGGACGTGAGGCTGAATACGCGACGTACCCCTCTCATATCCTTGCCTCTATGTGGCAATGTCAGTTCGATATATTGACCTGCCTCAAAGTTAAGTACATCGTTGGGAGAAAATGTGAATTCATACGAGGTTGGTGTGAGTTCTCTGCGATTTTCATACTTGAGTGTTATTGAACCTCGCCTGGTGAGCATGAACGCAATGAGGTTGCCGATAAGGAGTGCGACGGCTGGGTTTGTTGCAAAATCACCGATGTGGATTGGTATGGCAAAGAGCGCAGCGATGATAGTTGCTTCGATAATCTGCTGCCATCGCTTCTGCGGTAACGTGAGCGGTTCACTCAGCATAAAGCCGGCAAAAAATAGCAGCGGCCATGAGGCGAGCAATCCTATGCTTTCAGCCAATCCGCTTCCATATGACATCATCGTACTGATGATGATGAGTGATGCCAGTATTAAGAATATCCCGCCAATTAGTAGTCGACGAGTCTTATATAGGATTAATCCGGTCAAGAGCAACGTAGCCGGGAGTAGCGGTGGTGTTGCTACCCACCATGACGCAAATCCAAGCCCCGTAAGACTTATGACGAACGCGGCAATAGCTGCAGGATTAAAGATGTGCCGGCCGTAATACGCAAGAACGAATTTTGAAGCCGCAGCAATACAACCCGTTAGTACAAGTGCCAGCAGTCCAGATGGCTCTAATGTCGGTGTGAATATGAAAAAAAGAATAAGTGCGGTGATGTATGATGATTCACTATGAACACGAACGCCAAAGAGAGAGCCGAACAAAAGACTTAAGAGATAGGTTGAAGTTACGAGGACAAGGGCGCTTACAATGATTGCAAGCGGCGGGTACGTGATACTGTTCGCTAGTGAGAGTGCGAGCGACATGCTCCATAATAGTGTGAGCGCAATAGAGACAAGTCGGTACATTGAAACATGATTAAGGAGGCGGTTGGCTATAGTGTGCATTAGAACAATTCTCCTTTAATGTTATGTGAATAGTCAATGTGCCCATTTGAATCTACGCGTACATATTGAAAATCATATATATCGCTAAATGTAGTCGGCTCGACGAAAAATAATGCGGTCGCTAGGCCGTCTGCTATTAAGGTCTCTTTCGCTACTACCCAGGTCGCTACGATGTTAGTTGTCGGTGCCTGGGTGTCTGGGTCGAATATGTGATGCAGGTTATCACCCCACCTTCTTCGATTTACGGCTGATGCGGCAAGGCTTTCGTTTTGTACATCTACTGTACCGATTATTTTCTTTGGATCAAAAGGATGTTCAAGCCCTACTCTATTTTGAATTGTTCCTTTGTGGCGGAGATCTCCACTTGCGTCAATGACATAGTTATCTATGGATGCATCATCGAGTATGCGCGATACGATATCAACAAGGTATCCTTTGCCAGCGGCGCCAACGTCCAACATGACTGGTTGGGTGGTGTATAATCGTAACCCTTCTCGTCTTATCGTATCGTCCCAGCCCGGAAGCGGGCGTTGTGCTTTTGGCTCAAACGAATACAGCGCATCATACCCAGCTCGTTCGAGCGTCGCACCAATAAGAGGTGTTACTTTTCCGGCGGTCTGATCATACAGTACTTTATAAAAATCAAGTAACATATCTGCATTTGATGGAAGTTCATATTCCCCCGCTGCCTTGGCAATTTGCGTCACGAGAGAATCGGCTCGAAAGCGTGAGTAAGTGTGGTCAAAGTCATCGATCTCTGTATGGATCTTTGCGAGTAGTCTATCTGGCAAAAGTGACTGAGTGTCTATGCTCCATGCTGTACCAAGAGCCTCGAATTGGTGTTTATGCAGCAGCATCGGTTTTAATTTGTTCTAGCGCGGTATTAAAACCATTTGAAGTTAGCGAAGAGCCAGCAACGCGTGAAAGCGAAACTTCATTGATGTCCTTGCCCACAATAAGGTCTTTATAGCCTGATGCAAATCTTTGCTGATACTCTTTTGCTTCGCCGGTCATTGCGTTCTGCTTGAGATTGGTGGCGGTAACGATGTCGTTAGAAATTTGCACAGTAAGCTCAATAGATTCCCTGCCGCCAGGCGTAGAGTAGGAGCCTGTAGCGACGTAGGTGCCGTTTTTGTACGACGATGTCGAACTATCTGGCGATTGAGACGGTGTACTTTCTGTAGGTGTGTTTTGGGTGCTTGGGGCAGGGTTTGTGGTTTCTTTGTTTGCGGAATCCTTGTTTACGGTAATTGCCGCTGCAATGGCAACGCCAATTAGTACGACAACTATGATTGCGGCAACTGCTGGACTTATTTTCCTCGCTGACTCCATGATCCCCCTTGGTTATATAACTAATTTTAACAAATTAAATTGAGTTAGTGCTTAAAACGAATGATATTTATTCTGTGTAGTAGCCCTGAGGTTAAAGTATTTATTATGCAGGGTCATGCTACGTAGTGACACATGCCCAAGAATCTATGGTGCATTCTTACTGACTAGGCAAGGTCTGTAATGGTAAGATGATGATCGCCACGGGGCGTCACGATCATGACAGAATCGCCAATTTGGCGGCCAAATAACATCGAGCCTACCGGTGACTGGATAGATATATAGCCCTCGAGTGGATCTGCTTCAAGTGGGTCGACAAGAGTTACGACATGCTCCTCCTTCGTGTCGTTTTGCATGTAGGTAACTTGTGTGCCCTGCTCGGCTTGAAGTGGCGGCGCATTCTTCTCTATGACGGTTGCATTCGATAGGATTGTCTCAACTTTTAGCATGTCTGAAAAAATAATTTCTTTCTCAATAATTTTATCTGCCATGATACTACTACTCTGGGTCTTGTCTTTTAGTTCTTGGGTGATATTCAAGTATCTTTTTTGTAAACCTTCAAATTGAGCCCGAAGTTTCTCGACGCCTAGTATCGTAAGTGCAGTAGTGTGGTGGTACATGACATTTAGTCCCCTATTTCTAACTTGTAATGTGTTGATAGTACTGCAGAGGTCTGGCAAGATCCGTGGCATACAATAATAATTATGTGTGATTTTTGTCACACTTCCCTATTGTGTATGGTGCTACATAAGCATATAGTTGTACAAAAGGATATCGATGGACAGAAATATACAAAAGAGTCTTGACGATTTTTTCTCACAATACCCCCTGAAACAATACAATAAGGGGCAACTTCTTATTTACGCTCATGAAGATCCGACGGGTATCTTTTATCTCGAACGCGGAAGTGTGCGCAAATACGACATAGGGCATGAAGGCGATGAGGTGGTGTTGAATGTATTTAAAGAAAAAATCTTCTTTCCTATGGCCTGGGCTATCAATAAAACACCCAATCATTATTTCTTTGAAGCAACAGAACCGATTGATGTAAGGCGTGCTCCGGTTGAAGCGTTTAATGCTTTTTTGGAAGCACATCCGGAGATTGTATTTCACTTACTAAAGAAGGTGTACAAGGGGCTCGAGGATGCACAGCACCGCACCGTGCTTCTTATGAGTGGCGATGCTCATCAGCGTCTTTTGTTTGAGCTATATATGGAGGGGCGTCGATCTGGTGAGCTTCAAGATGATGGCTCGTGTGTTGTCAATGTCAGCTTGACCGATCTTGCTCAGCGAGCTGGTTTGACACGCGAAACTATTAGTCGCGAACTGGGAAAAATCATCCAATCACATGAGCTGATATCACGTCAGAATCGCTCTTTGGTCATTAGTGACCTTCACGCCCTGAAGCAACAGATTAGCTAAAGTTTTTTATTCGTACTGTTTTGCATTAGCAATTTCATGATTATGAAGCAGAGGCAAAAATGAGCAAATGTCGCAAGTGTGCATAATAGGAATACGCTACGTACATGTAGTGTTAGTGCGTGTAATCCGTACGCGATCGGTGCGGCCACTGCACTATAGGAAAGAATGAAGGCAGCCAGATTAAGATTGGCGAAATAAAAAGATTTTGCCACGGTTGATAATTGCCACCAGGCTACGCCCATCCATAATAGTGCGAAGAAAAAGCAAAAAAATACGCCAGATATAACACCGAAAGAAAAAAGCAATGGAGCGACGGCGACGATCATAATGACGAGCAGCATAACGAGAACGTATGAACGCACGGCAATGCTAGCCATGAGATGGTGAAGATTTATTTTGGGCTTGGAAAGTTCAATTCTTTGCCGTTTCTCTAATATCTCATCATATGTCTTGGCACGAGGATAGATATTCGCGAGTTGCTCGGGTGATAGAGGTGGGTCGTTTGGTTGCTTTGTCATGAGGTAATTGTCATAGTGGTAAATTTAATAGTCGAATCAGAAGTATGCGCCACCTGTGCTAGCCTGATATGTATGCCGATTGCCAACTGCCGTTATAGAAGAATATGTCTCGATCAGTGCCTATGGTCTGATTTATGCCGGCATCTTGGCATATGTCTGTTGTTCCAGTTCCAGCCCATGCGGACGATTGCGTGATGAGTCCGGTAGCAGATTTGTAGATAAATAAATTGCCCGACTTGGAGGCGGCTACCAACGCAAACTTATTTGGCCCCTCTGCAGTAACTCGACAGTATACGAGATTGTGAATGTTGTTTCCAAAACCATTTCCATATGCCGATTTTGTGACTTTAATGCCGAGTGTAGCTAGCTGTGTATCGCCGACCGGAAAAACATACTTTTCTGCATTGTAGAGTTCTAGCTGTTTTGCGATGTTCTTGAGATCATTTTGAACCGATGTGTCATAGCCGCGGTTTTGAATGCCATTGTAAGAAACGACAGTAATAGCTGCCAGAATGCCGATAACAACAATAACAACTAGTAGTTCGACGATTGTGAATCCAGGTTGATGCTTATGTTTTACCCACATGTATAGCATAAGTATATCAGACTCTTTGGTGAGTATGGTTACTGGCACAAGATGGCCGTTACTGCGCTGCAATTAGCAGAGTGGAGATGGCGAGTATCAAGGCGACAGGTGTCATAAGATTACGTTCTGGTTTGCTGCGCGAGATGCCGTTCATTACTACGCCAATACAAAAATATATAGCGAGTATCCATATGCCCATATTCGTGATCGTACGATCGCTCAGGAGCATCATTATTTCAGCCTTACTAAGAATGATGACAGCGAAAATGCCGTATAAAAGGATTGATATCGCGCTTCCAATCCGCAGATTGAGTGGAAGAATTGTATGCGCTCCGCCCCAGGAATACTTGCCGATTGGAGCACCAAAAATGAGTGCTAGTTGAAAAAGTGTAAGACCAAGTAAAATAACACAAGAGACGACTGCGAGGGTTTCTATCATGGCTCAATCATAACAGCTGACTACATCAAATCACAGCTGCGCATGTAATAATTACTTATTATAATGCCGGGAAACTAATTCGGCAGTATACATCTGAGCCGGAAACCGCCCTGCTCTGCTCTTTTGCACCCGCAATGTCCGGACATGTATTCGATCCTAAGATCGGGAACCCTAGGTACTGGCTTGCGGTGTAATAAAAGATACCCGTTCCTGTGAAAGTACTCCCTACAATTTTTGCATTTGAGAGCGTTGGTACGGTATTGATGTACTTATCGAGTGCAGCATTTAGCGTCGCGCTATGTGCATAGGTACTGTTGCCGATGTAGCAAGGATTTGAAACATAGAATTCAGCCTTTCCAAGGCATGCATTCCCCGCCGGATACGCACCGTTGTCGATGGTATAAGCAGTCAGGGCTGAATAATATGCACGAACGGATGCGATAGTCTGTTGATTGGTTGCCCTATTTTGTATGCCGTTATAGGCCACAATAGTAATAGCTGCTAGTATGCCGATGACTACGATGACGATAAGCAGTTCGACAATTGTAAATCCATGCTGTTGTTTATGTTTTGTCCACATTGTAGTAGTTAGTATAAAGCATGTGCTTATGTGCGTAAACAGAATGGCTTTTTAGTTCAGTCGAGTGGCTCATTACTCTATTCTTCTTGCAAAGTATTCTTCTGTTTCGCGCATGAATATCTCTGCCGTTTTAGGGCCTACGCCGTAAAGTTTTTGTAGCCGTTTTGACAGTTCCTCTTCATTTTGAGACTCTTCGATCATGAGCTGGAGAGAGCCTTCGTAAAAACTTACCAGCTGCTGCATGCAAGTTTTGAGTGCCTTTGTCATGACATGTTGATAGCGGGTATAGCCACCTTGGTGAAGGAGACTTACTAGCTTTCGATCTGAGGTTTCCAGTATAGCCCATGGCAAGTCTAGCTTTCGATCGATAAACAGCTGCCATGTCTTAACAGCCACAGTCGACTGTATCGGCTTGCCGAGTAGGAACGTTAATAGAAACCAACGAAATAAATCATCATCACCAGCCATGACATCAAGATCAAAATCGATCGCATGATGAATAGGGCGTGGTCGTTTTACTTTTTGTGACTTCTTAGGTTGAAGGTCTGGCATATATTACTATTATACTCGCAGCAAAAAATTCGCGGAACTACCGAGTACTATGCGAAATTTTATATTGGACGTTAAATGCTCTGTAATACGTAGAAGATGCCAAGTCCAAGTACCCATAATCCGAGACATACAAGGAGTATGTTTCGAATAGTTTTATCGGCAAGTTTTTCTTTCTTATTGGAGCTCAGTGATGCATTTGTTGCTGCCACTGCAAACGCAAGTATGAATGCGATGAGAGCAAAGGGCCAAGTCAGTATGAAGTATCCAAACGGGATCCAGTACCACTCGACAAAGATCGGACCAGCAAAGTGATGTAGCATGCCTATTATTCTAGCATAAGTTCTACGGGCGCTGTGGTGTGCCCGCTAAAGTATAGAATGTGTTTTCGTTAGCAATAAAGCGGTTTGACGCGCGGATAATCTTTATCTGACCATTTCGTAGTGCCACCGAGCATACTATAGGCGATATGTCCCTGTTGCGTGGCATGCTGGGCCGCCCGTAGGCTAATGGAGCCTCGTCTGCATATAAATACGAGAGGCTTTGAAGCAGCGTCGTCTGAATCCAGCCATTCCGTCAACTTGGCATATGGGACATTTATACTGTCGGGAAGATGATGGTCGAGGTATTCACCGGGGTCGCGTACGTCGACGAGAGTGTAATGTTGAATTTTCATGTCAGCCACCTCTTTGCCGATGTAATCCATATAGATATCATTGACTGTCAACTCAGCGACGTCGGCAATTTTATCTGAAGCTTCTCTCTCTGGCATCTCGTGCAATTGATTATCGATCACTGGAAAGTAGTCGTCTCCAAGAACTTCGATGTATTCATGTACGTATGGGAACATGCTATCTGGTGCTACGAAGACGACATTTTTGCCACGTAGCTGCTCGATCGTCCCGTCTCTCTGCATTAATGTGAGCTGGCTTAGTACGCCCGCATATGCAAAACCAGCGCTTGGGCCGACGAGGAGTCCTTGTCGTATAAGCCTCAGGCTGTGTTCGTATGAGTCATACTCATTGATCGCAACAAGCTCACCTGTAACTGTTGTAGCCCAGTCGAACGCCACTTCATTCAGGCCATTCTTTGTCCGTACGCCCGGTACGGCATTGTTAGGCACGCGAACGATACCGACAACGCTGAGTGTCGGGATTTTACTCCTAAGATACTGTGCGGTTCCGATCAAGGTGCCGGTTGTTCCGAGCCCAGCCACATACATAGCAAGTTCACCATTCAGTTGTCGGTAAATTTGAGGGCCAGTTACGCGTCGATGCACTGCCGGGTTCGCGTCATTGTCATATTGTCCAGGATTAAACCACCCCTCTTGTTCTCCGTAGCGCTTAGCGATCGCTATGCTACTGTTGGGATCGTTTGCATCAGGGCACAATGGCCCCTCGATAAGCTGTATATCAATTCCGGCGATTCGAAGGAGGTCTAATTTGCCAGGCGATACGTCTCGTGAAGCTACTGCCAAGACCTTTTTTGCACCAAAATGCTTTGCAACAATGCCAAGACTAAATACGGTATTGCCGCTTGATGATTCAACAATAGTAGTATCGGTCAAATCTTGCTCGGTGGTGGCAAGCATGTTCCACGCGGGCATTGATTTGATATTGGAAAGTGGTAGCGTATTGAGGAGTTTAATATTGATATGGATATCGTATTGTCTTAAGAACGGATTAAGAGCTTCGGGTAACTCGACAAGCGGAGTGAACTCGTTTTCATCAGGCTTTAGATAGTCTTTTAGGGCGTTTGCGCCACTGTAATATCGATTATTCATGTGCTGCACTGGGGTACTTAAAGCCAGGGTCAATCTGTGCGGTAAGGTCGCCAAATCGTTCAATGATATAGGATTGTTGCACATACACTTTATGCAACTTCCACAGTAGTTCTAATCTACTTTGCGCCGACGTTGCGTGCTCTCTTGCGACTAACTCGATCTTATTGAGGGCGGCTATATCTGCACCGCTCATACTTGATGCATCAAGCGATGCTCGGCCTTTGTCGACATTGAGTATCTGGGGCGATCGTGAGATTGATGCCACATATCTATCTCCTACTGCTTTTCGTATAAATTCTTCGTCATCTATATCGTCAATTTTATTCCCCACGACGTAAAGACGATCTAGAACATCTCCCTTGGTGGCAAGAGCTTTGTATTGTTCAAATACCGCTAGACTTCTCGCAGTCGGCTCTGCCACGAAAAATAAGACGTCAAACTGCGCAAACAGCGTAGAGGCAAATGCGTCGGTACCGGCAACCATATCGACGACTGCAATTCCGTCGTCTGTCATATGGGAAAGCGTATTCTCTAGTATTGCAAGGTTGTTATGATAGCAGCTTGAAGCAATGCCCTCTTCGGAATAGGTACCGACTGTCGCAAGTGAAAGTGTCGGAGATGACGCTCGGCTAAATCGATTCATGAACCAGTCATTTTCATCCGATATGT
>CAMPKW010000010.1 GCA_946887425.1 uncultured Candidatus Saccharibacteria bacterium
ACTTCGATGAGATCGGTCGCGAAAAGTTTCGCGCTGTCTTCCCTGGTCGCGGGCACATCAGTGATGACGACATCTTGTTTTATCGCACGCTTGCGCCATATAACCCCGCCATGGTCCTAATTAGCGAAGTAAAGAACGGTGAGATTTATCAGTACGATAGTGATGCTCGCGGTGACTGGCGCGTTGCGACAAAATTTGCTTACCGCCGCATTAAAACAAGTTAACTACTTATTTTTCGCCCACAAGTCTTGGCTTAACAATCGCTTCGGTGTTTTTCTTTTCAACTTCTACAAGGCTAAGTGCTGCATCGAGTTCTGCAACTTTTGCCATTTCATCTGCTTCTTTGTAGTATTCTTGCACTTTCTGGTATGAGGACATAGCCGCGTCATAATCACCAGATGCTCGTGCCTTTTCGGCCCCTAGGAGAAGATTCTTTGCTTCTTCTTCTGTTATGCTTATCTTTTCACTCGGTGTGGATGTGCTTTCTTGCGTGGCGGCATTTTTATTAAAGTTATTCACCTGTCGCAGTGCAAATGCCCCCGCCGTCGCTAGGACAGCGACAGCTATGACTGAGAGTGCTCCATATGTGATTTGTTTTTTAGTTATATTCATAATAAGCTCCTTATGGCAAATTCATCGCAGGGCTTTCGCGCCGACCTGTAGTTGCACTTTGTCTTCCTGTTGTCATGTTTCTACATGCCATATCGGTTCCAATATTCCAGCGCGAACCGCTGTTTAGGTTGGTGACATTATTTACAGATCCAGTTTGAACAGTGCTGCCATAGAAGTTCCACGAGTTGAGTACCCATGCGCCGCCATGTGAATTGGCGTACCATCCGTATGCACCATTATCTTCCCATGGATAATCCCATGTATGAACGTCTGCGCGCGAGTAAAGTGACACGCTACTGTGGCATGCGGCCGTTGCCCTTACGTATACAATATTTGGCGCGCCCCTTGCGATACTGTAGCTACTTGCGCCAGGTGCTGTAACGGGGCGAATATAGCTCGCTTGTCCTGTCCCACTCCAGTCACTTGTTATAAAAGATGTATAACAATGAGTCTGGATAGGGATGGTGTACTGATAGCCTTGGCTGGCAGTATCCCAAGTGAGCGAGAGGAGACCAGTATTTGGGCCGTACCAAGGTGAGTTATATCCCCAATCGGCGATGTACTGGTACTGATATCGTGCCGTTGTTCCCGCTGGGCATGCCGTAGCATTCCAGCTCCAGGTGGTAATATTGCCACTTGTCGAAGCGGTGACGGTTGGTGCTGCTGGTGTATTGATCGGGTGTACGTATGTGGCTTCGGCGCTGACGGGTGAATCTACGCTCGTATCTGTAGATGAAATACACTTAGCCTTAGCGCGAAAACCGTATTTCATCCCCTGACTTGCAGTCGAGCTAGTGGTCCTTGTGGTAGACCATCCTGAATACGCGCTCCACGTGCCATCGTTCGTTCGTGAGCTTAACGCATACTGGGGTGTGTTGCCACCAGTGCAGGTTACGACCGAAGCCGTTGCGGTGACGGTATTGCTAGCAACCGCAGTCGTTACATTAGGTGCACTCGGTGCCTCTGGAGCAGGCGTGGGAGCAGGAGTAGGTGCAGATGGAGTTGATGGTGTTGGCGTTGTGACAGCTGTTCTGTCGCTATAGCGGCTCTTAATCACCACGTCCGAATTGTCCTCCTCTTTTTTGTAAGTGATCGTAAAGGAGTCGCATCCCCCGGTGGTGGATGTTTGGCAAGCATTGTTCTCAGTCGAGTTAACGCTGCTCGCGGCGTATTTTGCCTTGGTAGTGGTCGGTGCGCCACTTGTCAGTGAATTAGTCGTCGAAGAGGTGACGCCAGGAAAAATAAGCGTGTCGGTCTCTACTTTTAGTTTTGCTGCAATGGTAGATCCAGTGTTGCCATTCTCACTAACAAGTGATGGGACCGATGGGTATTCCCCGTTTTTTTCGTAGTATTTTTCGATTGCCTCGGCGAGGATTGTCGCTCGTGAATGTCGGGTTTGATCGCGTGCCTCTATTTGTTGTTTTGAGAACGTAAGAATTGAGATTGCTAGTAATATCGCAATGATCGCAATAGTTACTATGAGCTCAATGACCGTGAAACCGCTTCTGCTTTTCATATAGCGATTATTATAGAGTAGTTTGGCGTATATGCAAACTATTTCTTATCAAGCACGACAAGATGTTCAATGTGTGGCGTGCGCGGGAAGAAATTGTAGCCGCGATGTGAACGAATACCGTACGTTTCTGCCAGGCGCGCAACGTCGCGTGCTTGTGTCGCAGGGTTGCAACTAAGGTATACGATGCGCTCAGGAGCCGCTTCGAGAAGTTTAGCGATCACATCTTCGTGGAGCCCGGCGCGCGGAGGATCGACGATAATGGTTGCGTCTCCGGTGATATGCTCGAGTGCGCTTTCGCTTGGTGCAAGGATAGCCTTGGCTGCCTGCTCGCGTTGCAGGGCGGTAATATTACGTTCCATTTCTCGGACAGCGTGCTCATTGATTTCCACCATAGTGACGTTGTCGCCACCGATAGTGAGACCGATCGTGCCAACCCCACTGTAAAAATCGACAGCTGGCTTATTTGCAGGCACCCATTCTTTCATGTCGATTAGGGCCTGTTCGTAGACTGGAAGGTTGATCTGGAAAAACCCTTCAACCGCGTATGTAAACGGCACATCGAGAATCGTGTCGGCTAGGGTTGTTTCGCCCCATGCTTGGAGTCGTTTCGTGATGACGCTTGCTGGGCTCTTTGGGTTTGAGAAAATAAGCTCAAAGCCAGCAACGCCAAGGTCGCGCATTTCCTCTTCTGTAAAGGCGTCGAAGAACTCGTCTTTAACGTATAGTTGCGCCGCTACTTTACCTTCTCGGTTGCAACGGATGAGGAGTGTTTTTAATGGAAACGCCTGAATGTCGCGATTTCGCAGTGTGTCCCGAATGGCATGAGCTGCTTTGTTGATGGCGTCATGTGCTAGGCTACTTCCCTGTACGGGAATTTTGCCTTGTGTGCCTCGTCGGAAAAATGCAAGATCAAGTTGATCTAGTTCTTTATCCCACCAAAAACTAAACTCGATTTTGTTACGGTAGCCGTATTCCTTGTCATCGCTGTATACTTCAATCGGATTTGGAAGAACGATGTCGTGAAGCTCGAATGCTTCTTCGATGAGTGCTGATTTGTAGTGCTGCTCAGACTCGAACTTCATGATTTGCCATGGGCTTGTGGATAGATAGCTCGTTTCATCGACTGGCGTGACGCGCTCACTACTTGGTTCGAGCACTTCCGTCACGACACCTTCGACAAAGCTAGACTTTTTCTTTGTCAGTTGCACGCTTACTTTTTCGCCAGGGAGGCCGCCCCATACGAATGCTTTTTTGCCATAATCAAGGCTGCCAAGGGCCTGGCCGCCGCCCACGATTTTATCGAGGGTTAGTTCTACAATAGGAAAGACTTTTTTACTCATCTCTCTAGTGTACCCTATTTAGCTCCGGTTGATAACACACCCCTGGGCAGGTGTACCGGCTGTAATGGTCATCGGCTTGCCTTTTTTCCCGCCTGCCAGTACCCATGTACTATTCATTTCGCTGTAATATCCAAGAACATAGGAGCTCACCTCGCCCGGGGAGAGTGCGGTATTGATAGAGCATGGGAACGAGGCTGTGGATGCATATGTAAGAGACGAGGCTGAAGTGCGATTATTGACGCCACCTCCAAAATAGTAGTACTTCTTGGCTGAGGCTGCCGTATCCATGATTGGGGTTGTAGTTGCATCCATTGGATCACCGAATTCACTGTGTAGTCTAGGTAGAACTGAAGTGAGGTTGGCGATTGTAGCGCTGGCATTGATCATTTGTGATGAGGATGTATTCTCCGTTGAGAACCAGCTCGTGCATGATGTGCGTGGGCAGCCCGGAGGGTATTCTCCATGTTTATCAAAGAAAGTCTCAAGTTGATTCTGCATTATGATCATGTCTGCATTTCTTGCATCATCGCGAGCCTGTTTTTGAACCTGATTGTATGCGACAGCACCTATTGCCGAGAGGATCCCAATGACAGAGATGACGACAATAAGCTCGATAACTGTAAAGCCGTAATTACGGTGCTTGGGTACGTGTGCAAGGTCGACACGAGGTAGATGAGCTGCATCAAGGAGCTTATGCCTATTCATGAGATGATTGTAGCGCAATATGCTGAATCTGAACAGAAGTCGTAACTTCTGCATGGTATGATGATAGGTGCAAAATAAGGGACAAAAATGCTAGAGTCTACTGCAAAAATACGCGTATTTCACCACCTGCTATTCAATACTTTGTTTAGCTCGGTAATTAATTTTACCGTGTGGTTTGCGGTTACGTTTTATGTGTTTATTCAGACGCAGTCTGTATTCGCCACTGGCATGATCGCTGGAATTTATCTTGTCGCAACGATGCTTACTGGTATATGGTTTGGTGGACTCGTCGATCATCATCGAAAAAAAGCTATGATGATCGCATCGAATGTGACCTCGCTCTTACTATATGTGGCTTCTTTGGCGGTATATGTCGTAACGTCAAAAGATGAGTTTCGAGATGTTGCAAGCCCTCAGTTATGGATACTTATCGTCATGCTACTTCTGGGTGTGGTAGCGAGCAATATACGCACCATTACCCTGCCGACATTAGTGACAATGCTTATTCCAGCCGACCGAAGAGATAGAGCAAATGGACTTGTTGGTACAGTATCGGGCGTGTCGTTTTTGTTGACCTCGGTCATTAGTGGCCTGCTCGTGGCAGCTGGCGGCATGCTGTATGTGCTATGGCTGGCAATCGCGGTGCTCATCGCATCGACAATTCATATTCTCTTTATTACAGTGCCAGAGAAGCGTATTGTTCACCTTGAGGGTGTTTTAAAGAACATTGATTTAAAGGGCACCTATAAGATCGTCGTGGCTGTGCCGGGGTTGCTGGCTCTTATCCTGTTCTCGACATTCAATAACTTCCTTGGCGGTGTCTTCATGGCGTTGATGGATGCGTATGGTCTGTCTATGGTGTCGGTTGAGGCGTGGGGTATTATGTGGGGTGTACTCAGTACTGGCTTTATTATTGGTGGGCTTGTCATCGCCAAAAAAGGTCTTGGTAAAAACCCCGTGCGGTCACTTCTCATTACTAATATCATTCTTTGGATCGTTTGTATTCTCTTTCCGCTTCATGGCTCGATCATTCCACTTGCTATCGGTATGTTTATCTATATGTGTCTTGTGCCATATGTTGAAGCATCGGAGCAAACAATACTGCAGCGGGTGGTGCCGTTTGAGCGACAGGGGCGCGTCTTTGGATTTGCTCAAAGTGTCGAGCAGGCCGCTTCTCCTTTGACGGCATTTCTTATTGGTCCAATTACGCAGTTTTTCTTTATCCCGCTCATGACCACCGGGATTGGTGCGCAGCTGATTGGCAACTGGTTTGGTACTGGTGCGAGTCGTGGCATGGCTATTGTGTTTATTATTGCGGGAATCATAGGTCTTATCGTGACGGTCATGGCCCTATGGTCAAAATACTACCGTCAGCTTTCGGGCATATATCTTGCGAGTGTTGACGAAAATGATTCGGCACCGCCAACAACTGATGAAGCAGTCAGGGGTGGCTTAATCGGCTAATCGTCGAACGCTGTAGTATAATAAAACCAGATCTGTTTATGAAACGACTCGCTAATTATTCACAATATTTTCTTAGAAGTCCCAAGCTCATTAAGGAGCTTGTTGGGCATTCGTCGGTAAACCGTCACGACACTGTGTACGATATCGGCGCAGGGAGTGGCGCTATTTCTTCGGTACTTGCAGAGCGCGCAAAGTCAGTCGTGGCGGTGGAGTTTGAGCCGCGCATGGCGTCAAAGCTCCGTTCGAATATGGAGCAGTATTCGAATGTAGCCGTATATCAGGGCGACTTTCTGTCTATGCCGCTTCCAAAGACCGCCTATAAAGTATTTGCGAATATTCCTTTCCATCTTAGTTCACCAATCGTTCGCCGACTCACGCAAGCTGAAAATCCGCCCGAAGCAATTTATCTGGTAGTTCAGAAGCAGTTTGCAAATAAGCTTTTGCCCAATTCCGATCGCTTTACTGGCCAGCTTGGCATGATGGTAGGGCCGGAGTTTGCTGTTCGAATCCGTCGACGCCTCTTGCGCACGGACTTCTTCCCCCACCCGAATGTTGATACGGTGCTTCTTGAGATGCTACATCGTCCCGAGCCGCTGATAGAGCGTTCGAAAATGCCCGAATATCGCCAATTTATCGAAGATTGTTTCTCTACTCCAAGGGTATTTGCCAAAGCTCCGCGATCAGCTATCGGTCTTCCGTCGGACATTAAGCCGTCACAGATGAAGTTACCCCAGTGGATTGCATTGTTTCAAGCAAAAAATGCTCGCATAAAATAAAACCTCCTCGATGCAGTGTCGAGGAGGTTTTTAGCGACGTTTATTTTTTCTTCTTTAGGGCTGCTTTGAGTTTTTTCTTCAGAAGACGCTTGCGTGATGCACCGTGCCAGTTTTTGTGCTTGGCCATGATTAATAATCCAATCTTTTATATATTTCCCCTTATCATACCACGTCAGAGGAGATGAGTCACATTGATTCGGAGATCTGGAAGAAAATGTTCTATATGCTTTGACTGAGTTTTTGTTTCAGGTCGTCGACATTCGGAACAATAATTGTATGATTATTTAGTATCAGGAGTGTCTCTTCTTTTAATTTATGCACCTCACGGTTGATTGTCTCTCTCGATAGGCCTATACGGGCAGCTAACTCGCCTTCGTGAATATCTAGCGTGTAGTGGTTATTATGATCTTTGCCGCTAAAATGTTCACATTGGATAATAAGTTCATAAATTAATTTACTTCTTGCGCTCCCGGCCATGAGAAGTGATTGTTTGTCGAGGAAGTCATTTATGTAGTCATACGAACGCCTCAGGAGTTCAAGTGCAATCTGCGGCCGCTCTTCGAGAAGCGTTTTTACATCTGCGACTGGCGCCTTGTGAACGAGAATATCCGAGTCGGCTTCATAGATATATTTATTTCGAGTTGGATTAATAGCGTGGGATATAGGGAAGAAGTCTCGGGCGCGGTGTATGTGTAGTATGACTTCATCCCCTCGGTAAGAAATAGTGTACACCTTCACATACCCTTCGAGAAGATAATATATATAGCCAGATTCCTCCCCCTGTAAGAGTAGGATTTGGCCTTTTGAGTATCGACTCGGCATGTAGTGTTCAAAGAAACTGCTTATTATCTTTGATGCGGGCATGTTCATCCAACACCTCCTCTTCAAGTTTCAATTATACGCGCCTTGCTCCTGCAAAACTGTGATATGTCTAATACATATTAGAATAACGACCCCACTATGCGCGGGGTCGTTATTGGTTGCATGAGTTATCGCCAGGCGTTTTATCGCCAGAGATTGAGCTCACCGCGACGAGCAAATGTTACCTGTCCGTCGCGAGCACGAACATCTACTCGGCTACCATCGGTGAAATGAACACGATACTCTCGTCTATTATCATCGCCGCGCAGCACAACTCGCTCGATGTGCTTACGAGGGAAGATATGCTGAGCAATACGTCGTGCTTGCCACTCTGATATTCTTCGCCTTTCATTGTCACGCCTCTCGTTATCTCGCCTTTCATTGTCCCTATTCCAGGAGTCGCTATTGTGACCCGAGTTATTAGAGACTGCTCCGGCGCTTAGCGGTGCACCGGTAAGTCCGACTACGGCTGCTAGAAACGCCGCGGTGACGATCTGTTTACTAGATGTTTTCTTCATGATACTCCTCCTTTACGTTATCCAGTTCACAGTATGAACGAGTACTAAAGGATGGGCAGTTGAAAATGTCACTATTGAGATATGGACATTGTCACAGCGAAGCAGCGGAACGGTTACCATATCGTCTACAGTTCCCTACCCTGCTGATATATGTCTATGGAGCGGCTTGATGGACTAGAATAGCTTTCCTCCTATTGGCACTGCGCGGTCTGGGTTGATGAGGGCGCAGCTACCATCTCCCATGGGCACACCCAGTGTAAGCACTTCCGATATGAATGGCCCAATTTGCCTAGGTGGAAAATTGATGATGGCAAGTACTTGTTTGCCCATCAGCTCTTCTTTGGTGTAGTTCGTCGGGAGTTGAGCGCTCGACTTTTTTGTTCCCACTTCGCCACCAAAATCAATCGTTAATTTATATGCTGGCTTTCGTGCTTCAGGAAAATCGTAAACGTTGGTAATCGTGCCTACTCGTATATCTAACTTTTCAAAATCTTCATAAACTGCCATATATCTAGTATATGGCATGAAAGAGCATTGGGACTGGAGAGTGTTGGATGGTGGCGGGTGTATTAAAGTTGCTCGATATCTTCAGGGTCGATGTCGTACGTTATCATGATTTCTGGTCGTGTCATGGACGATGGTTTATATTTGGGCAATGGGGTTAGGCGACTCCAATATTCGTTTGCAAGCATCTTTAGACTCTCTGCTGACTTATGACTTTTTATAGCGTCTATTACCCTGTCGTAGGCGTCTAGATCAGAAACAAAACATCGACGAGGATCTGTCGCAAGCTTTAGCACTGTCTGGCGGCTCTTTTTTACAAAGTCGTGAATATCAACATGTGTACCATCTGTAATGTTTACAATCTTGCCATTGACGGCCGTATAGGCGTAAAGATTATTATCCCTGCTGACGCCCGCGGTACGAAGCGAATCGGGACGATATCTATCAAGCAAAGTGTCCGTCTTGATGATGTCTTGATCGTCGCCTTTCTCGCCACGAGATGTGCATT
The DNA here is from genome assembly GCA_946887425.1 of uncultured Candidatus Saccharibacteria bacterium. Next base: position 8,805 of record CAMPKW010000010.1, read on the forward strand.
TTAAACCATTTTCTAACACTTCGGACAGGCTTGATGATTTAATCTCGTGATATGCAAATGTCATGAGTCTATTATATCGCTTGAAGTATTAAGTTGGGTCTTTTTGCGACCTGGCTAGTAGATATATTTCAAGACGGTAAACAAGGTAGAGGCTACTTGTATTTAGAAAACCACGCAGCAAATTCATACCATATGTAATCTTCGGGTTTATGGCTGGTTTGTTTTAAGTCATGACTTTCTGCGAGCGTTTTGCCGTTGAACTCAGCGGCCTTATCGCACTCAGTTTCATGGCAAAGAAAAAAGACCGAGATCAAATGACCTGGGTCTTTTTTCATGGCTGGGATGGAGGGATTCGAACCCCCGAATGCTGGTACCAAAAACCAGTGCCTTACCACTTGGCGACATCCCACTAAAGATGAAAGCTTCGTTAGTATAGCATAAATCTGGTGCTTATTTCCAGCCCTTTTAGGGGTTAGTGGCGGCCGCCTTTATGAAAGAAGCGTCGACCGATAAACTTGTGTAGTTCACTTAGCGCTATTGGAATAATGAACGCTATGATACCGGTAATGATGAGATCGCGAATGTCGACTGGCGTGACATGAAGCAGGTCTTGAAGCGGTCCGAAGACGGCAAGCATCTGAAGGGTGATCGCAATGGCCAGTCCGATATAGAATTTGCCGTTAAAGACGCGAAGTCGCCTGAAGAGAGATTCGTAATCACTGCGAGCGTTAAATGCATTGGACCACTGCATAACCACAAGAGCGGAGAATGCGATCGTACGGCCATACTCATGACTATGTAGAGTACTAAAAATACCGTATAGCGAAAGTGTAAGAATAGCCATGCTAAGTGCAATAAGGATCATGCGGCTAATGATAAAGCGACTAAGGATCGGCTCGTTAACGCGTTTCGGCTTGTTTTTCATGTTTGACTTTTCGCCTGGTTCAAGACCGAGTGGAATTACCATGGCAGTGTCGGTGACCAAATTAATCCAAAGGATTTGCACCGGTACGATCGGAAGTGGCATCCCGATAGCGAGCGCACCTATCATAGTAAGGACCTCTCCCGCGCTGGTAGATAGGAGGTAAAATAGCATGCGTCGAATATTGGCAAAGATCGTGCGACCTTCATGCATTGCATCAATAATGCTACGGAAGTTGTCATCCAGAAGAATGATATCACCAGCATCTTTTGCTATCTGGGAGCCGCTTCCCATTGCTACGCCAACGTGGGCATTGCTTAGGGCTGGCACGTCATTGACTCCATCCCCTGTCATGGCGGTGATATTGTGCTTTTTGAGGAGTGATAAGATACGATATTTGTGTTCTGGAACGACGCGAGAGAATACTCGTACGTCACGAATGACTTCATCGAGTTCTTCGTCGCTCATGACGCTCATGCGGCGACTATCGAATACTTGGTTGCGGTGCGTCACCATGCCCAATTGTCGACCGATATGGAATGCGGTTTCAAAGTGATCGCCAGTGATCATGCGCACGGTGACGCCTGCAGAAAGTGCGGCTGCAATTGCTTTTTTTGCTTCTGGTCGCAGTACGTCAGCTACGGCAACAAAGCCGACAAATTCAAGTTTCGTGCGTTTAGGCAGGCCAGCAAAATTACTAATCTTTGTGCTGAGCTTCGTTTGGGCAATAGCAATAACGCGGTACCCTTGCCCTGTGAGATGGTGTAGCTTTGCACTTGCCTGCTCATGTTCGTTCTCAGTAAGGTCACTTTGGGATAGTACGTGCTCAGGTGCTCCCTTGACGACCAGTCGATAGCCCGCGCCGTCGTGCCACAGGTTGCCACTCATGGCCACAGCTTGGTCAAATGGCATGCTGAGAAGCGGAACCCCCTTTAACTCGATGTCTGCGCTTGTGACGTAATCGCTCATAGCTGTATCGAGTGGATCGTGAACTTTGCGGCCATTTTGATTGACGGCATGCGCTAGTATCCGCGTAAATGTCTTATCGGTGCCTTCTGGGTGCCAAATTTCCTGGACGGTTAATTTGTTCTTGGTGAGTGTTCCTGTTTTGTCGGTAGCGATAGTGGTAAGAACGCCAATTGTTTCAATAGCGCGCATTGAACGGACGAGGGCTTTTTTTGCCGCCATGCGGCGCATGCCCAGTACGAGTACGACCGAGATTGCAACTGGAAGACTTTCAGGCACGGCGCTAACGGAGAGCGCGAGCACGAAACGGAGGCTCTCGCCGAGTTCCATGCCGCCGCGCATAGCAAGGGCGAATGCGACAATGGCGATACCGCCGACAATGGCGATAACATGGCTGATGAGCTTGTCGATTTTTTTCTGAACAGGGCTTTCTGTATTGGTATCTTGGGCAAGTGCCGCTAGTTGACCAAATTCGGTTGCATTTCCCGTTCCCGTTACCACTGCCGTGACATCGCCGGATATGACGAAAGAGCCCTGAAATAGGAGGTTGCTACGTTCGTAGATCTCCTTCTCGCCCTTTAGTGCATCTGCTTGCTTGGCTATAGGCACAGATTCACCAGTCAGGAGCGACTCATCGATGCGTACATTTGTACCGGTGAGAAAACGCAGATCGGCCGGAACCTTGTCGCCCTCTCCAAGGGAAATGATGTCGCCTGGAACGAGCTTTGAAGTGTCAATTTGAATGAGGTGACCGTCGCGCAAGGTTTCGACGTCCTGAGCGGTGTGTCTTTGGAGTGAGCGTAAGATGCGCTCTGTCGAGAAGCGCTGGACATAGTAGATACTCGCGCTTACAAGCATGATGGCGATGATGATAAGAGCATCAAGCACATCGCCGTGCAGGACACTGATGGCCGCTGCTACAAAGAGAACCAGCATGAAGATATTTGCAAATGGCTCAATTATTTTACGCCAGAGAGGCTCACCTGTGACGCGAATAGTGTTTGGTCCATGTATCTTTAGGCGCTCCTCAGCTTCGCTGTTTGATAGGCCGCGCAGCGAGCTATCAAGGTCATTAAGTGTGGCCTGGGCGGAGTGATTGTAGTAAAGCATTAGTGTTATTATACCACTACAAAACAAGAGGGACGATTACTCACGGCAGTTTTCGGATGGCGATGTACGTCAATAAGGCCATCGCAACAAATTACCCCGCATTTCGCGGGGTAAAGTGGCAAATTTGATATCAGCTTCTACGTGATGCGCACCAGTTGCATCTGCTTGATGCGTGCACCATTTCCCCAGAGGATGATGTCTTTGATTTGTTTACCGAGCAGGTTCTTGCCGAGCGGACTCATGATTGAAATGCGCCCATCGCTTGGGTTCGCTTCGATACTGTCGACAATCGTATAGCGCACCATGCGACCATTTGTGTCGATAAGGTCAACGACGGAGCCAATTGCCACCTTGAGTCGCTCTCGTTTGCCTGGGTACAGCTTCGCCTGGGCGAGATAAGCCTTCTTGTCGGCCAGCTCGCTTTCAAGGATCTCAAGGCGCGCTAATTTCTCGATACGATCGAGTCGTTCATCATGGCCGTCGGTCTTGTCGATATCTTTCAGCGCACTCAAGGCGGAGGCGACGTCTCTTTCAAGTCGAGCGACCTGCTTCTTAATTTCTTTCATTCCCTTTTTACTCAAATACAATGTTTTTGCAGTGGTGTTCATGGTACCCCTCCTTTGTCTTTTTATAGTAGCGATTGAAACATTAATCTGACTACGGCTCTAGTATGGCAAATGAAACTGAGTGAAGTCTTAAGTTTGGAAGATTGTTAAAGTTTTATTCCAAAAGTGCGATGCGTCCGTGTCACTTTTGAGCTTTTATCTGTAGGTTGCTGGCAATTGGCAGTAAGACAGTAAAGGTGGTGGCGTGTTGAGGCGCGCTACTGGCTGTAAGTTCGCCGTTATGTATCTCTACGATTTTTTTCGCAAGCGCCAAGCCAAGGCCATATCCGTTCTTTCCATTTCCTGTCCGTGATGTATCAGCACGGAAGAAGCGTTCAAAAATGAGGGGCAATACTTCGGGGCGTATCCCCTCTCCTGTGTTGATAATCTCAAGACAAGCCTTTTGAGCTCGTTTGCCGACGTGGACGGATATCTGCGAGTCGGGCGGGCTGTACTTGAGAGCATTATCGATAAGAATCGTCACCAGCTCCTCGATGCTTGCGCGGTTAGCAACAATCATTGGCAGTGATTTAGCAGCGGTGAATTTAATGCGCTCACCTGTTTTGTCGAATCGATGTGCGATGCGACGAGCGGTCGCCTCGAGTGACAATGACTCTTTTTGGATATTGTCATAATCGAGTCGAGATAATTGCAGCAGCGTCTGTGAGAGTCGCGATAATTTATCAACTTCCTCAAGGTTGCTCGCAAGGAGCTCGCGCATCTCGTCCTTACTTAATTTCGGGTCACGCAGGGCAACCTCGAGCTCTGTTTTCATGACAGCTAGCGGTGTGCGAAGTTCGTGGCTCGCATCGCTCGTAAAGCGTGACTGCGCTTCATGTGCTTCTTCGATCGGTTGCAATGTGCGACGTGCGAGCACGTAACTGCCGATGCCTGCAGCGATCAGGATGACGACGTTGATGTAAATGAGCGATATGATCAGATTTGTTGATGCTTCATGTGCCTGAATGGCGCGAATCGAGCCGACGTCTAGGCCTGGCGGTGCACGGAAACTATTTTGCTGTTGAATGCCAGTTTGCAGTTCCTCTAATCGTCTATTCACTTCGGACGATGTTACCTGATAAATTATGACACTAAATAACAAGCTAATGATCATAAGAATCATTAAGTACCATGCGGTGAGTTTTATAGTGGCTGACTGGAACATTATGCTTGTAGTTTATACCCAAAGCCACGCACTGTGTGAATAAGCGGTTTTTCGAAACCGGCATCGATTTTGTTGCGTAGGTACTTAATATACACCTCGACAGTGTTCGGCAGTATGTCAGCATCATAATCCCAAACATGTGCAATGATCGTATCTTTGCTTAGGGGGCGATTTTGATTACGTAACATGTACTCAAGAAGGCCAAATTCTTTACTTGTCAGCTGAATGGATTTGCCTGCTCTGGTGACGGAAAATGTAATGGTATCGAGTGAGAGGTCGCCAGCCGTTAGGATATTTTGTTGCTGTTCGACTGGTCGGCGAAGCAGCGCGCGGACACGAGCAAGCAACTCCTCAAGGGCAAACGGCTTGACCAAGTAATCATCTGCCCCGCCGTCAAGTCCAGTTGTGCGGTCATTAATACTACCGAGCGCCGTAAGTAGGATGACTGGTGTGTGTATTTTCGCTTCGCGCATGGCTTTGACGATTGCGATACCGTCATAATCACCAGGTAGCATCCTGTCGATAATTGCTGCGTCGTACGGCTCGGTTGTTGCCATCGCATAGCCTTCATCACCGTCGTATACAACGTCGACGGCGTAACTTTCTTGCTCGAGCGCTCGTTTGAGTGCTCGTGCGATCTTGTGCTCGTCTTCAACAACAAGTATTCTCATACTCTTATAGTATACGCTTGTTCTGAGAGTTGGCTTAGTTATTGGCCGTTTCTGGGTATGTGCGCCCCCAGGCTTCCATGTCGCGAAGTATTGGAATAAGATCTAATCCCTTTTTTGTGAGGTTGTATTCGCAGCGAGCCGCAGATGATGTCGGCGTCTTTTCAATGATACCCTGTTCTTCGAGGTTTGATAGCCGCGCCGATAGCGTGCGCGGATTGATTCCTCCGACAAGGTCTTGCAATTGGCAAAAGCGAACACTCTCTTCGTTTGCAAAGAAGCGCAAAAGTTGAGGCGTCCACTTGTCGCCGAGGATGTCAGTGGCTGCACGAACGCAACCGATGGCTTTTTCTGCTACTGCCATAGTATTTTCACTATACATTATCTAGTATAATTTGTCAAAGTAGCCGGGGTTATCGTGCTACGGGGTTTGTCTCGCTAGTGCGGATATGATCCATACTAAAATCCCAGCTTGCATCGGTCTTTTTATGCGGGTTGAAGATGTACATGGGGTCAAAAATCTCTTTTGTTTGACGGAATAGCTGATAGACGTCATCGCCAAACATCGCCGGCAGCCAGGGTCCGCGTACCATGCCATCATTATGCTCTCCGGCCAAGGTGCCGCCGTATTTCTTGATGATCGGGACAATTGCCCGCATGACAGGCTCGAGTTTGGACTGGTCTTTCTTGTTTTCAATGTCCATAAGCGGGATGATATGAAAATTTCCATCACCAAAGTGCCCTGCTACTGTAGCTGGAAGCTTGTATGTGCGAATTATTTCCCTGATTTCGGGCAGAAATTTGTGGATGTAGCGTGGCCGAACGGTCAGGTCATCAATGAACGGCGAAGCGTATTTATTGTGCACCCGGTTTCGTAACAGACTAAGGCTCGCTCTTCGGATATTCCAAAATAACGCACTATCGGCATCGTCATGTTCAACGGTGGTTTTTAATTTGAAGCCAGATAGGTCTTTTTGAAGTGCAGCAATTTTAGTATCTATCTCGCCGATCGTTTCGCCGTCAAATTCAATCATGAGCACGACACTCGGCAAGTGGGCGCGAAAGCGCGCTGCCTGAGCGGCAAGCATGGTTTGCTGCTTGAGCCATTCTTTTGTGCCGAGTTGTTGGCGAAATGATTTGAAGTACTTAATGCCCAGACTGAACGTTATGTCGTCAAAACCCTCGAAGGTAACTGGCCGATGCTTCATGACTGTTTGAATTACTTTCTCGAGTTTGGCTGGCTTGTCGACATATGCTACGACGAGGCCGTTATGAGGGGCTTTTCTATGTGCCTGTATCTTAATATCGGTTACGATACCGAGCGTCCCTTGACTGCCCGTGATGAGTCGTGTCAGATCGAATATACCCGTGTCCCGGTCCCAAACGCTCCAGAGATTGTATCCCATTGAGTTTTTGCGCACTCGTGGTCGCGCATTTTTAATCAGATCGTAATTTGCTTCAATAAGTTGATATACTTTGCGGTACAATTCACCTTCGAAGTCACCTTGCTTGATTTTTTGGGCCAGCTCTCTTCGGTTTAACGGAGCGACAGTATATTCGTTACCATCAGCAAATATCACTTGTAGCTGGCGAACTGATTCTTCAGCATTTCCGTACTGCAACGAGCGTTCCCCGCCCGAGTTGTTGCCAACCATACCGCCGATTGTACAAAGCGCTCGGCTGGCCGGGACGCAACCTATGAGGTAGTCTGCTTTTAATACTGCATCAATCTCCCGCATATAGACGCCAGGTTGAGCATGGATGACATTGCCATCAAAGGGTTGCAGTGTATTGAAGTGACGTGTCATATCTAAGACAAGTGAGTTGCCAATAGCTCCACCCGACATGTCCGTTCCGGCGCCGCGAGCTGTAATAGAGAGTGCGGGATAGCTATGTTTAACTTTATTTACATGCTTGACGAGTTTTTGTATGTCTTTGCTTGTGCGGGGAAACAAGACGGCTTCAGGTAGTAACTCATAGATGCTGGCATCGTGACTGTATGATGTTCGATCGGCCGATGAAGTTGAGATTTCGCCATCAAATATAGCCCCAAGATCTGTTAATAAGCGTTGCATAATCTCTACTATAGCCTAGCCATTAGCATCTTGTCGAGCGCGACATGCCAATGTATAGTGGATACATGGTAAAGAAACAAGTAGCAACTAAAAAGACGTTAAAAGCGGCGAAAAAGACTGCCCAAGTGACTGAGAAATTTCAACCAACAATGATGACTATCGCAGTTTCATCTGTTGCTGTTATTAGCCTTTTTGTTCTCGCCTACCTTACGGCATCAAGCTCTCTGTAAAAATAAGTGAACTGAAGTAAAAAAGCGCCTGTTAGGCGCTTTTTTTATTGCCAAATATCGCGCGAAGTGACAATCGGTTTGAGTATTCCAAGGTGCCGTAGCGGAAAATACGAACCGCAATGTTGATCGCGAAAATGCCGGAGAGTGCCACAATAGTAAGACCGATAACACCTTCGTGAAGTGGCAGAGTATTGAAGCCGTTTCGAATCAGTAATGCAAATGGCGCGGTGAATGGGAAATATGTAAGACCTGTGACTACGACACTGCTGGCGGGTGACATTAGGAGTGGGAAGAACCAAAATGGCACGATCATGAGAGTGATGACTATGCCAAAAAATCCGTTTGCTTCTTTGGCGGTTGGCATGGCCGCTCCGATCGCGACCAGCATACCTGTAAAGAGAAGGAATCCGGACACGAGAACCGCAGCGCCAAGTACAATCGGCCAGAATTCAAATTGAATCGTACCTAAAAAGCTGCTTATGTCGGGTATATTGAAGGCATCTTTTGCCAGGAAGTATACCAACACTGCCGGAATCACGATGACAGCAATTTGTATAAAACCAAGGATAATGAGCGAAATGATCTTGCCGACAATAAGCGCTTTTGACGAAATACTCGTAAGTAGCATTTCCGTTACGCGGTTTTCTTTTTCCTCGGTTGTACTTGTGAGCATCTGGCCGCCGAGCAGAACGATGATAGCGTAAAATACAACCAAGAATATCATTGGAGCAATCATGCGACCGATGATATTTGCCTCACTACCGTTCTCGAAATTTTTTTGAGTTGTAGTTGTTCCTCCGGTGATAATTGTGAGCAGCTGAGGAGAGCCGATAGAGGTAGTAGCACTAGACTTGATAAGTGACTGTGCGACATCAGTGTACTTTACGTTATCAGTTAAGCCATCGTTTTTGTTGTAGACCTCAATGGGTTGCTTACTTAGATCTTCAGGGTAATAGAAAAATGCATCGATTTTACCCGTTCGTACGTCGCTAATAGCCGCTTCCTTATTTAATGTGCGCGTTGCCTTTAGATTGCTAAGGGTCGCTTCACTGATGATATTGGTCTGATCTTGAACTACAAGGCTGAACGGTGTGTTTCGTATCTCTTCTTCCCTATTGATACTGGTGGAGTTGGCAAAAAAGACGATAGCAAAGATAACGCCGGTTAGTGCCGGGATAGCGAGAATACTGAGCCAGAAACTCGGCTTTTTAAGTGTTCGAATAAGCTCGAAGCGTAAGACGGTGCCAAAATTATGCATTGTGAGCCCTCGCCTCCTCGCCGTAAACAGTGATGAATATTTCATCGAGTGATGGTCGCTGGACATCAAACGTCGTGATCTTTAGGTCGCTCGATGCGACCAGCTCCCGCAATATCCGGTCGGTTTGTGTGCTATCTCGGGGAGCCAGCTCGGCATAGGACGTTTCTTGCTTGGTAATTTCGTAAAGAGCTGGTCGCTTCGGAAGTGTGCCCGTGAAGCGCAGCATGATTCGCACGCCACCGAAGTTGTCTTTGATTTCGTCAATCGTGCCATACATCTCAGCCTTGCCGTCTTTTAACAGTACGGCACGTTGACATAGCCGTTCAACCTCTTCCATTTGATGGGTTACCATCATAACACTGGCACCGATTTTGTTTTGTTCGTCAATAATGTCCATAAGCAGACGGCGATTGACGGGGTCGAATCCCTTGGTCGGCTCGTCAAGAATAAGAAGCTCTGGGTCATTCATGATTGTGACGCCCAGCTGTATCTTTTGCTGCTGGCCGCCAGATAGTTTGTCGAGTTTGGTTTTGGCCTTATCGCTGAGACCGACGCGCTCGAGATACGAGAGGGACCACTTCCGTGCCTGTGATCGTTTGATGCCTTTTAGCTGCCCAAAATAAGTCATAACATCGATGACAGGTTCTTTCTTGTATAGGCCTCGTTCTTCGGGAAGATAACCAAGCTTGCCGCTGGAATCTTTAGGGTTGAATGGCTGACCATCGATAAGGAGACTGCCGCCGGTGGGTTCATATAGACCAAGTAGCGCACGGATGGTGGTAGTTTTGCCGCTACCGTTGCTCCCTAGAAATCCAAATATTTCACCTCGCTTAACGTCAAAAGACAGGTCATTGATGACGGTTTTTTTGCCAAAATCCATCCGAAAATGATCAACGGTTACAAGGGGGTTTGCAGTGCTCATGCTTTATAGTCTAACATAGGCCGTTTGTATGCGACTAACCCTTCTCGTGATAGACTAGTAAAGATGAAAAAAGACTTCCACTTTACGTTAACGGATCGTTTGCCGGGTACGCATGCACGTGCTGGTGTGATTTATACGCCCCATGGTCAGATTGAAACGCCGGCATTTATCCCAGTCGGCACACAGGCGACCTTGAAAGCATTGGTTCCGGAGCAGCTTGCGGCAGTTGGGGCGCAGGCTATGCTTGCGAATGCTTATCACCTGTATCTTCGCCCTGGATCTGAAATCATTGATCAAGCCGGTGGCCTGCATGCGTTTATGAATTGGAAGAAACCAACATTCACCGATAGCGGCGGATTTCAGGTGATGAGTCTTGGGGTTGGATTCAAAAAAGTGATAGATATGAGCGGCGACGTCGCCGAGAAGCCTCTTGCTAAAAAAGACAAACTTGCCTGGATTGATGATGACGGGGTGACCTTCAAATCGCATCTCGACGGTAGCCAGCATCGCTTTAATCCCGAGGTGTCAATGAAAATCCAACATGAGCTTGGTGCTGATATTATCTTTGCATTCGATGAACTAACGACGCTTCATCATTCGTACGATTATCAGGTTGAGTCGCTCGACAGACGTACGCACCCATGGGCGGTGCGTAGCCTTGAGGCACACCAGAAATTGACACAGGAGCGATCTGATAAGCCATATCAAGCGCTTTACGGCGTCGTGCAAGGTGCTAACTACGAAGATTTGCGCCGAAAGTCGTCACGGTTTTTGGCCGATCTTGACTTTGATGGATTTGGACTTGGTGGTGCATTAACCAAAGAAAACATTGGTGAAATCGTTGGATGGATGAGCGAAGAGTTGCCAGAGGACAAGCCGCGTCATATGCTCGGCATTTCAGAGCCAGATGATATCTTTGATTGTATCGAAAATGGCGCCGACACATTTGACTGTGTGTCCCCTGCTCGCGTTGGACGAAATGGCGCACTGTACCTTCCGTCGGGCCGCGTCAATATTACTAACCGCCGCTTCCGTGACGACTTTACGCCACTCAATGCCGAGTGCGACTGCTATACCTGCCAAAACTACACGCGCGCGTATCTTCACCATTTATTTAAAGCTGGTGAGATGCTCGCCAGTACGCTTGCGACGATTCATAATCAGCGTTTTATCGTCAAGCTCGTTGATGATATTCGAGAGAGTATTAAAAACGGTACCTTTTTTGACTTTAAGCAAGAATTCTTGGCTACTTATTACCATAAAGATGCCTCGTAGCGTATAATAACGGATATGAAAGTACGAATTGATATAGATACAAGAACGTTTGTTCGCTTTTGGCTTGTTGTGATCGGGTTTGCGCTCGCTCTACTCGCTATTTACAGCGCCCGCACTGCACTTATTATTATTGGCGTCGCCCTATTCCTCGCGCTTGCGCTCAACGCACCAGTGAGTAAGATTGCGGGTCATCTGCCGGGAAGAAGTCGTGTTGGTGCGACGGCAATCGCCTTTGTTATGGTTGTTGCATTACTATCAGCCGTCGTAACACTTGTAATCCCGCCTATTATTGAGCAATCGGCAAAGTTTGCACAAACTATTCCGTCACTTGTTGACGATGCTGGTACGCGCTGGCAAGGACTCAACTCGTTTATCGATAGCCACAGCCTTCGACCACAGGTCGACAGTGCGCTGAATTCTATCAAGGAAAACGCTTCTGGCTGGGCGGCAAATGCGGGCGGTACGTTACTCACAAGTGTCGGCTCACTTGCCTCGACATTGACCGCAACGTTGCTTGCACTTGTACTTTCATTCTTGATGCTTGTCGAGGGTCCGATGTGGCTCAGGCGCCTCTGGGGTGTATACAACGACCATGACCGCATGGAGTATCACAAAAAGCTACTTCATCGCATGTACTCAGTTGTAACTGGGTACGTAACTGGTCAATTGACGGTATCAGCAATTGGTGCAGCCGCTGCCGGGCTTGCCGTATTTGTGTTGAGCTTTATCTTCACGGAAGTGCCAGCTAATCTTGCGATGCCAACTGCTGCCATTACTTTTGTACTGTCGCTCATTCCTATGTTCGGTGCCACAATTGGCGGATTGATTGTGACTGCTCTACTGGCCTTTAATAGCCTGACAGCTGCGATCATTTATGTTATTTTCTTTATCGTCTATCAGCAGATTGAAAATAACTTTGTATCACCGCATATTCAAGCGAAGAAAATTGACTTATCTGCCCTTGCGGTGCTTGCATCCGTAACGATTGGTCTCTATGTCTTTGGCGTGGCTGGTGGTATTATCGCGATTCCAATCGCTGGCTGTGTTCGTGTACTCGTTGAAGATTACCTTGAGCGTGCTAAAGCGAATCGTATCGAGAGTGAGAAGCCGATTAATAAGCTGGTCAAGAAAATTAAGGGTGAAGAGGCGTAGGTCACTTACATCATGTAATAAAATAACCCACCGAGATGGTGGGTTATTTTATTAACTTGCGTACTGCCAGATCGGTCCTCGCGAGGTGTCACGGAGAACAATGCCTTGGCTGAGGAGTGTATCTCGAATTGTGTCAGATGTACCCCAGTCCTTTTCGTCACGAGCGCGCTGGCGTTTTAAGATGAGCTGCTTTTGAGCATCGGTGATATCTGGCGTCGAGGCCTGTAATTGGAGGCCTAAGGTCGTGTCGATCATGTCGAGAAGTGTAATAAGGCTGCTTCGATGAATCGACGCCAGCGGCGTATTCTCAAGCTCGGTGAATGCCCTGTCGATAATAGTGAGGGCCAGTGGCGTGTTCAGATCATCGTTGAGCGCCTCTAATAATGCATGAGGTGCTGCGCGCAGTGAGACTTCTTTCTCGCTATCATCAGAGATAGTGTCGTGAGTCTGATGGCGGAGCGTGGCGGCAGCGCGCCAATTAGCTAACCGGTTACGGGCGGCTTCGACTGTCTCGAGGCTAAAACTGGTCGGCTTGCGATAGTGGGACTGTAAAACAAGAAGGCGGAACGCAAGCGGATCAACCTGACGATCGATAAGATCCTGTAGTGTGTAAAAATTGCCAAGGCTCTTGCTCATCTTTTTGCCATCAACTAGGACATGCTCGTTATGCACAAACATACGAGCGTACGTCGCATCTTCGTGTCCGGCGGTGCTCTGTGCAATCTCATTCTCATGATGAGGAAACGCAAGGTCGATACCGCCAGTATGGATATCAAATGGTCTACCTAGACCCTGTTCGCTCATGACGGAGCATTCAATGTGCCAGCCTGGACGTCCAGTGAGGTCGACGCCATCGAGAGTAAATTCCCAGGCAGGCTCGCCTGGCTTCTTGGTTTTCCAGAGCGCGAAGTCATGTGCCGAATCCTTGTCATACTCATCATTTTGGATGCGCTGCTCGCTTGTACTTGAATCGGTGATCTCAACAAGCTGTCCATATGTTTTGCCTGACCTTCTGTACGCATCAATTGAAAAATACACACCATCATCGGCTACATATGCGTATCCGTTCTTGTGTAGTTTGGCTATCATCTGCCGCATACCATCGATCGTTGTATCGTCGGCTGCTTTTATGAATTCAAGCGCGTCGGTGTCATTTCCAATTGTGCGCATATCCTCAAGAAATAACTCACCGTATTCACGCGTCAGCATGCGAAGTGCAGTCATGGCGTCGTGAGTCGGATAGGTTTCACGACTACGTCGGATCGTCTTGTCATCAACATCAGTGAAATTCATGACATGCTTGGCTGTGTGGCCATTCGCTACGATAACACGACGGAGTGTATCTGCTGTAATGAAAGCACTCAGGTTGCCTATATGAGCATGGTCATAGACGGTCGGCCCACAGCTATAGATTGTCGCAAGCTCAGGGTTGAGCGGTTGGAATGATTCGACTTTTTTTGAAAGCGTATTATGTAGTTTGAGTGTCATGATCGCGAAGTGCCTTGTCAGTAGCGGTTACTAATTCTGAGATAATTGTATCGTAACTTTCATAGGCACGGAAGCCTGAAGCATATTTGTGCCCCCCGCCACCAAAATATCCTGCGACGGTTTCGGCAATTGGTAGGTTTGCGCGAAGCTTACCGGTGATTTTGCCATCAGGGTACGTTTTGATAGCAACGCCAAGTTCAACACCCTCTACGAGGCGCATTTCATCAAGGACAAGCACGCTCGGGTTGTATTGGTCACTATACTTTTGTATATCTTCCCATGGAATATGAACAATCGCCAGTTTACCTTCGAGGAGGTATTCGATGCGTCCAATAAGTTCACCCTTGTAAGCGAGGATCTCCGGGGACTTTTTCATGAAATCACGACGACGGTGTTCAATGACCGCTGATGAGGCACCAAGCTCGGTTAGCTTACCCGCCACAAAGTAGCTATTTGGCGATACGTTCTGTGTCGTGAGACCTAGGCTGTCGCTCATGATAGCAACGAGCATATTTTCTGCAGCTTGCTGATTGATGCTCCAAGAATTATCTGCAGCAAACTTGTAGATGATTTCGCTTGTGGCCACGGCATCTTCCGCCAGAAGTGTATGGTTGAAGCTTAGATTGGAATCACCAGGGTGGTGATCGATGACGAGTACTGGATGTGATTCGAGAAAGTGGCGCACGCCCGGTGTTTCGAGGACCTTTGTAATCAGTACATCTGCAGTCGTGTCAACGATAATAGCCAGGTCGGCATGAGTGTCAAAGTTGGTAATGACCCTGTCCCATCCCTGGATGAAACGCATATATTTAGGGATCTCAACTGGGCAATAGAGCGAAACTTCCTTGCCAAGATCACCGAGAATCTCTTCGAGCGCGAGTGCACTGCCGAGGCTGTCGCCATCGGGATTCTCCGCCTGTATAATAACAATTTTTTTAGCGTCGTGAATAAGATGTGTTGCGGTTTCAAACATTCCTCTTAGTATAACAGACCAGCACCTCTGGGTACTGATCTACTGACCATCTGGATGGCACGTGCTTTTATTGAGCCGTTGATGCGCAATTCTTATCAGGTTAGTTGGCTGGGCCCGTAGAGGTCGAATTGTTAGCCGTGCCTGTCCAAGCCCAGTTCTGCGAGTTGCCGTCCGCATAGGCAGTAAGGTTAGAGGATTCAACGAACATCATACCAGTGGCATCTATTGTTGAGTTCGCTGCGCCTAGCCCGGTAGGTGCATACGCCTGAAGACGTGCCGTCGTTGCCCCAGCTGGCGCCGTTGCGGTGATTGATCGTCGTTCCCATGTGCCTGCGGATTGATTTATCGATGCACTTGATGACTCGGTGACGGTTGTGCCGCTTGAATTCATCCAGATAATGAGTACTCCAGTGCCGCCTATCACACTTGTGCGAACGTAACTGCTAAGTGTGTAGCTCTGTCCTGCGTTCACTGGTGCTGGTTGGGAGTTTTGTACGCGCCACCAGGTAGCCGGCGTTCCGGTCTGTGTTGCTCGGTATGCTGTCGTCACGCCAGCAAGAGGTGTCGATTGACCTGTTAGTCGAGATCCGGTCGGGCTACCTCCGGTAGACGAAGTGGCTACCCAGTCTGATGTATTGGCTGCTGCCGTTGGGTTGCGTATGAGATTTGTAATAGCCGCCACACCCCCTTGCCCATGCCCGTTGCAGCC
>CAMPKW010000011.1 GCA_946887425.1 uncultured Candidatus Saccharibacteria bacterium
GTATGCAGATGTGGCGGAATTGGTAGACGCGCTAGCTTCAGGTGCTAGTGTCCTTCGGGACGTGGAGGTTCAAGTCCTCTCATCTGTACCAACTAAAAGTGAGGTCGAAAGACCTCACTTTTAGTTGTTGTTGGTTTGCAATTAGGCAGTTTGAGCGCTCGGGTCTATACTGGTAATAATCGCTAGGTCAACAAACGAAAGTGGGTGTGGCGATGTCCCCGTCTGCGAATAATGAAGTTGTCATTCAACTAAAGGATGACGGAATTGTCAATGAGCTGACAGGCGTTCGAGAGGACCGGTTCGTTCGTCTTTCTCGCGGTGTTATCGAGAAGTACTCTTCGATAAAAGATCTGCTTGGCGACGGCGATACCCTGAATAATATTTGGGGTGTTATTGAAACCGAATCCGGTGAGCTTCTGACTGAGGGTCAGAAGCTGTATGCGCGTATACGCATACGCAAGCCATCTGGCAGATTTGTCATTGTGGCTACGACGGTCGTCCTCGGAACGGTCGCCGCAGTAACGGTTCCGCGTTTACACAAAAAGCGCTGAGCCTATCAATAGCCTCACGAGGGCGCGTTGAGCAAGTCCATAAGGGAAGCTCCGCTGATCGTGGGGCTTCTTTTATGCCGAAGTAGGATATAATCGAGCAAAGATGAATGACACAAAGGACAATATCGGTGTTGGTCCACATCCTAAGCCATGGCCAGCTGATGCATGGCTTGACCCTGACTTGCTAGAAAACGGAGATCGCCGCAACGTTGAAGATAGGTATCGCTATTGGACGGTCGAAGCTATAAAAGCCGATCTTGATAAATCTCGGATTGACCTTCATATCGCTATTGAAAACTGGCAGCACGATATGAATATTGGCACGATTGTGCGAAATGCCAACGCGTTTAACGTGGCGGCGGTGCATATCATCGGCAAGCGTCACTGGAATCGCCGCGGGGCTATGGTGACGGATCGTTATTTGCATATCGAACAGCATCAGACTGTGGCTGATTTTGTACGAGCAATGGATGGTCGCCATATCATTGCTATCGATAACCTGAAGGGTGCGATTCCTCTCTCTCAAACAACCCTTCCGAAGAATGCAGTGCTTGTTTTTGGGGGCGAGGGCCCGGGTCTAAGTGTTGACATGCAAGCGGCCGCCGAGCAGATGGTCATGATTGAACAGTTTGGGAGTACACGTTCTGTGAACGTCGGCGTAGCGGCGGGGATCGTCATGTATGAATGGATGCGAGCGCACATCTTGACCAAATAACCCCCCTTCGTCATACTAAAGTTAAGATGGCAGTAGACCCTGGTGAAATTCTTGTACCGAAGCCTGAACGATCATCCATTCTTCAGGTTGGGTTTGAGGCTAGTCCACGATTAAACGATGCATTGCATCGTTTTTTGTTACCCGATCATGCCCGACGCGAATTTATATTTAGGACGCAGCTGTCTCGCAGATTGATGTATAGCGACAGTAACAACGATGGCGTTCGCTATCATCCTGCCGAGGCGGCGCAGCTTGCTGAGGATAAAGATAGGCTGCGGACGCTGGGCAGTCTCCCTGTGGGAATTTGGCGTGCTGAGACGGGGCAGTCGTCGCGGACGGGTGACGTGCAGGTACAGCTTGAACTCCAGCCTACTCGACTGCAGCGACAGTTGCTAGGGGGATTTGTATTACAGGGCTTGGCGACGTCGCCGGAAGAAAAATTACTCGTATATACCCGACTCGCACATCATAGTCTTAAGCCGCTTGAGGGGGTGGCGAGGGCGGCATTTATGCTCGAACATGACCTTGGTATGCATGAGGCAGATCGCCCACCTATAGTTAGGCCATCCGCACTGTATGTTGCTAATCCCTATATTACAGAGCGAACGGGTGATATTCACGTCGTTCCTCCTTCGTAAGTTAATCCTTTCATGGTATAATAACCTTATGTTACTCATCACTATCCATCACTCACATCTTTTGCCGAAGCGAGTCGGATAGTTTTCTTTACCTTATTGTATATGAAACGCCGACACAGCTTCGGCGTTTTAGCGTTTTCCAATACCAAACCACAGTACACAAAGGATTATCATGACCGATCAAAACGACTCAATATTGCAAGCAACTGATAAAAATGCCACAATATCATCAGATATGACGACACTTTCTTCACAACCCTACAAAGGCACCCGCGACTATTATCCGGCCGACAAGCGTATTCAGAACTATATTTTCGATACCTGGAAGCAGGTAGTGCAGCGTCATGGGTACGAGGAGTATGGGGCGCCAATGCTTGAGCCGCTAGAAGTGTATATGGCGAAGAGCGGACAGGAGCTTGCTGGTGAGCAAACATACGCTTTCACGGATCGTGGCGGTCGAACCGTTGCTATCCGTCCCGAGATGACACCTACGATCTCACGTATGGTTGCGGCTCGTCGACAAGAGCTCGGCTATCCTGCGCGCCTTTTCTCTATCGCTAACTTTATGCGTTATGAGCGTCCACAGCGTGGCCGTGAACGCGAATTCTGGCAGCTCAATACTGATATTTTTGGTGTCGAGGGGGCAATTGCCGAGGCTGAGGCTATTGGGCTAGCAAGTGAGCTTTTGAAGGCTTTTGGTGCAACGAATGACATGTTTACGATCAAAATAAATAATCGTAAACTTATCAATTTCATGATGGCGCAGTATCTTGGCTTAGATGGCCCAGAGGCGCTTGCCATGGTAAAGCTTTTTGACCGTAAAGACAAAATCTCGAATGATGAATTTATAGCTCAGGCAACCGATGTATTTGGTGAAGATATGGCCGAGGTTGGGCTTGAAAAAGTGACTCAGCTCCTTGAGGCTAAGAATATGGCTGATCTGCCTAGTGAGCTACGCGATAGCACTGCTGTGAGTGAGGTTCAGGAGTTATTTACATTGCTTGAAGCGGCGGGCGTATCAAATGCCGTCTTTGATATTACGCTCATGCGTGGACTTGACTACTATACGGGTACGGTATTTGAAGTGGTTGATACTGATCCGCAAAATAATCGCTCACTGTTTGGCGGTGGTCGCTATGACGGACTTGTTGGTGTCTTTGGTGCCGAGCCGATTCCGACCGTTGGTATGGCGCCCGGGCTCACGACAATGGAGCTATTCCTCAGTACACACAATTTACTGCCTCAACTTACATCAACGACCGACGTGGGTATTATCGTACTTGGCGATTCGCTCAAAGGCGCATTGAAACTGGCTACCCAGCTGCGCACACAGGGCGTGAATGTCGAGGTAGATATTTCAGGTCGGAAGCTCGAGAAGCAAATGAAAGCTGTACTTAAAAAAAATGTGCCATTTATGTTGTTCGTGGGTGAGCAGGAGCTTATTGACGGTACGTATGCTTTGAAGAATACGAAAACCGAAGAGGAACAAAAGCTCACTGTTGATGCTATTGCCGAGTTCATTGGCAGGCGCTAGATTTAGCGGCTCGGTTGAGCCCTCTGTCGCCATCTGTTATAATCAGTCTAATGAAGACGACTGTAAAACACCTATCCGATACTAAAGTCGAGTTGACTATTTCACTTGGCGCAGAAGAACTAAAAGCTGCCGAGCAGGTAGCGCTCACTAAACTTGCGAAGAACGCCAAAGTGCCGGGCTTCCGAAAGGGGAAAGTTCCTGCCAGTGTCGCCGCCAAGAGCGTTGATCCAGCTGCACTTGCTGAGCAGACTCTTGAAGATGCGCTTTCAAAAGCAGTCGCCGAAGCGTTTACATCCGAAAAGATTCAGGCGCTTGATCGTCCCGCTGTTGAGGTAAAGAAGTATGTTCCAGGTAGTGAACTTGAGTTTACTGCTGAAACCGAAATCATTCCGGCTATTACGCTAGGTGACTACAAGAAGCTTGGTGCAAAGAAGGAAAAAGTGGCAGTGACTGCAAAAGACGTCGATGAGATTATCGAGCGTATGCGCACAAACTTTGCTGAGAAAAAAGACGTTGAACGTGCTGCAAAAAATGGTGATGAAACCGTGATCGACTTTGTTGGCAAGAAAGACGGCGTTGCTTTCGACGGCGGTACGGGTAGTGATTACAACCTGACACTTGGCAGTAATTCGTTTATCCCAGGTTTTGAAGAAGGGATTATTGGCAAAAAGCCAGGTGAGACATTTGACCTCGATCTTGATTTTCCTAAGGATTACCACGCCAAAGAGCTAGCGGGCACTAAAGTAACGTTCACGACGACTCTTAAGTCTGTCAAGGAAGTTGTACTTCCTGAAGTGAACGACGAGTTTGCAGCAAAATGCGGTCCATTTACTTCTGCCGACGACATGAAGGCTGACATCAAGCGGGAGCTGAGCGATCAAAAAGAGCGTGAAGCTGGCGAAAAGCTAAAAGACGCACTCGTAAAAGAGCTTATTGGCGTAAGTAAGGTGCCGGTACCTGAGATTCTTATTGCCGACCAAGCGAAAAGCATCGAGCAGGATATGACTCAAAATCTCATGTACCAAGGTATGAATCTTGATATGTACCTTGAGTCAAAAAAGCTCACGAAAGAGGAGTGGCTTGATACTGAAGTCGAAGAGACGGCCGAAAATCGCGTAAAGGCCGGTTTGGTACTTGCCGAACTGAGCAAGGTAGAGAAGATCGAAGCGACGAACAAGGAGCTTGAGGAGCATATTAACCTTTACAAGCAACAGTATGCAAACAACCAAGAAGCGTTAAAGCAATTTGATGACCCTGAAGTGCAACGTGATATTGCAAATCGTCTTTTGACCGAAAAGACTGTCGATCGACTTGTTGAACTAAATAGCAAGTAGCTCAATCATACTCTTAAAACAGCCCGTCAGTAGGGCTGTTTTAATTTAGCACTCACTTGCATCGAGTGCTAAAGCGGGTGTATACTATGTGCATGTATAAGCCAAATAGTTATCTTGTTCCAACGGTTATCGAGAAAACGCATGATGGTGAACGTGCGTTTGATATTTATTCACGTCTTTTAAATGAACGAATCATCTTCCTTGGCGAAGATGTCAATGAGCACACGGCTAATATCGTCGTTGCTCAGCTGCTACATCTCGCTTATGATGATCCGAAAAAGGATATTAAGCTTTATATTAATAGCCCAGGCGGTAGTGTTTACGACGGTATGGCAATCTACGATACGATCCAGTACATCTCTCCCGATGTGCAAACGATTGGCATTGGCTTGCAGGCGAGCATGGGGGCATTCCTGCTTTCGAGTGGTACGAAAGGTAAGCGCTTTGCACTGCCAAATAGTCGTATTATGATTCATCAGCCAAGTAGCGGCACTCAGGGTAAGATTAGTGACCAAGAAATTACTCTGCGCGAAGGGCTTTTCTTAAAGCAGCGTCTCAATGAGATCCTTGCTAAAAACACTGGGCAAAAGTTATCTAAAATCGAGAAGGATGCTGATCGCGATTTTTGGATGAGCGCAGATGAGGCGGTCAAGTACGGTTTGATCGACGAGGTGATCAAAAAAGCCTAGTGTCGATTGCTTGACGCACGCCGATACTTGGGTATACTCATCAATGGCAACTTTGCCCTACAGATAGGATCCAGTAATGGAATATGTCCCAATCATTCTTTTTACCGTCTTTCTTGGTATTGTCCTTTGGACCGGTGTCATTCGATACAATAGGCTCTCAACGGATATTGAGCAGCGCACAACACTACTGACGGCAGCGGTGATTTGCGTATTCGCTGGCATAGCGCAGCTGCTAATGCTTGTACAGGTGCCTGTGCTGATCGGACTAATCGTCATGATCGTCCTTGTGCCCATTATGGGCGCTGTTTATCGTACGGTTCGTCGTAAAACAGAGGAGCGCTACTAAGTGATGTGACGGCCAATAAAGAACTAGCTAGAGTGGCCGCCTGTATGCGACAGGATAAGGTGGGGTGACGAATAATTCGTCGAACCATCATCGCACACCACTCTCTGTAATTGTACAATTGCACTGATGAGTCCAAAAGGACGAAAGGGTGGTCCGGTGGGGTATAATAGTCGTTATGCTTAATACCGCTCATGTCACAAAGAAACAGAAACTAACATCAAAGCGGGACGGAATATTCGATCGTCTTGTACTCGCTATATCCGTTCTATATCCGCTGAGTGCGCTTCCGCAACTCATTATTATCCTCAAGGGGAATGTTGACGGAGTTTCGATTGCCTCATGGGCAGGGTTCTTCGTGTGTGCTGGTATTTTTCTTATCTATGGTCTACGTCATAGAGTATGGCCAATGATTCTGTCAAACACGCTTTGGGTGGCGGTTGATGGCATGGTTATAGTCGGTATTGTCTACTACCGGGTATAAATCCTTGACCGATGATTAAAAACAGGATTAGATAACGTCATAGCGTAAGGAGCGATATGGTATCTATTGTCGATTGTGCAGCCGAGCAGCTAACCGCAATAAAAAAGCGTGATATTCGTCTATTGCCACCGTATCATATTGCTCATTTCGACCAGGATGCGTATGTGGCTGATCGTGAGAACGGGATTTTCGCAGTTGCCGATGGCGTCGGTTCTCGGCCTCATAGTGACCACGCTGCCAGAGAAGTGATTGCCGCATTCGTGAGGGCATTTACACACCATGGCATACCAGAAAATGCCGAGCAGGCTCGTGAGCGGATTCAAGATGGACTCATAGATCGCTTGCAGATTGCGGCAGCGTTGACGCAGGGTGCAACGACATTAACAGGCATGGCCATTACGTCTGATGGACAGGCGACTTATTTAAATGCGGGTGATTCGCAATTTTTGATTCGCCGCCCGGCACGTATTATCCAACAGACAAGTGAGCAAAGTCTGAAGCAGGAGACTGGCTCCCAGCGATTTCACGGGCTATATAACTTTTTCGGTACCGCAATCGGCTATGATCCATCCGTTCCGCCTAGACAATTGACAGAACTTTCGAACACGCGAACTGTCGGCGAAGGAACAGAATGGGGTTCGGTAGAGCTTCAAGAGGGTGATCGGCTTATATTGGTTACTGATGGTGTGATTGGAGATCGGCAGGATGAGCGACTCAGTGAGCTTGATTGGCTAAGTTTTACTAGGCGGGCACTCGGCGCTAAAGCGTGCGCTCATGCCTTGACGCATTTTTCTCGGAAGATTGATGACACGACGGCTGTTGTAGTTGATATGGAACGACATAAATAATAGCCCCAATACCCCTTGACTATTTGCTCGAAAGTCTTCACAATAGGTACCAAGAAGTAGTGTAGCTGTGGTTACGTGTGTTCTCTGGTCGGGTGGCACCAAACAGAGAAATGACCTCAGTTTAGGGAATCTTCGGAGCCGATTACCCAACTAACAATAATTCAATTGCGAGGAGCATCCATGGCAAAAACCAAGCCTGACGCGGCTAGTAAGCGTGTTTTCTTTACTAAAGATGACACAGCACTACCGCTACCAAATCTCATTGCTCACCAAAAAGATTCTTGGCGTGAATTCGTCGAGACTGGTTTGAGTGAGATATTTGCAGAACTTAACCCAATCGAGGACTATACTGGTCAGAAACTCGAACTACGATTCAAGGAATATGCATTCCAGAGTCCAAAGGTGACCGAGGCTCACGCTAAAGAAAATAATGTTACCTTTGACGCGCCACTTCACGCTAATGTTGAGTTGACAAACAAAGTAACTGGCGAAGTAAAAGAGCAGGAAATTTACCTTGGTGACTACCCATGGATGACCGATCGCGGAACTTTCGTAATCAACGGTACGGAACGTGTCGTTGTTTCACAGCTTATTCGTTCAGCTGGTGTGTTCTTTACTGCAGATACTGCTGCTGGTCGCAATAATTATGGCGCAAAGCTCATTCCTGGCCGTGGTGCATGGCTTGAATTTGAAACAGCTTCAAACGGTACAATTTACGTAAAGATCGACCGTCGTCGTAAACTGCCTGTCACAACATTGCTCCGTGCGCTTGGTCACAACAAGACAAGTGAGATCAAGTCTCTCTTTGCCGATGTTGATACCGGTGACGTAAAATATATCGATGCCACCCTCGATAAAGATCCAGCACGTGGATCAAACGAAGCTCTAATTGAAGTTTATCGCCGTCTTCGTCCGGGTGATCTTGCGACTGTCGACAATGCACGAAGCATGATTGAGCGCATGTTCTTCGATTTCAAGCGTTTCGATTACAGCCGCGTTGGTCGTTTTAAATTAAACCAACGCCTTGGCCTTGAAGTAGCTAATACTACTGAGAACCGCGTTTTCCAGATGAGCGACCTCGTTGCTATCATCAAGGAAATCATCCGTCTTAATAACACTCAGGATCCTGCCGATGATATTGATGCGCTTTCAAACCGCCGTATCAAACTTGTTGGTGAACTTGTAGCTCGTCAGTTCCGCGTTGGTATGCTTCGTATGCAGCGTAATGCTATGGATCGTATGAGCATGAGCGATCTTGAGAACGTTACTCCTGGTCAGCTTATCAACGCTCGTCCAGTTGTTGCTGCGGTTCGCGAATTCTTCGCTAGCTCACAGCTTTCACAGCTCATGGACGAAACCAACCCGCTTGCCGAGCTTTCACACAAGCGTCGTCTCAGCTCTATGGGTCCAGGTGGTCTTTCTCGCGAACGCGCTGGCTTCGATGTCCGTGACGCCCACCCGACTCACTACGGACGTCTATGTTCAGTAGAGACTCCTGAAGGTGCCAACATTGGACTCGTACTTAACCTTGCGACTTATGCTCGTGTTAACGAATACGGATTCATTGAAACTCCATACCTTAAGGTAAAAGACGGCAAGGTGACTGATGAAGTTGTCTATCTTGATGCTTCACAGGAAATCACTGAAGTTATCGCCGATGCTGGTGCTGAGCTTAACGACGATGGTTCATTCGCTGCAGAGCGCGTGAGTGCTCGTAACGGACTCCTTCCAGAGCAGGTTGATGTAAGTGAAGTAACCTACATGGACGCTGCACATAAGCAGATCCTTGGTTCAACTGCATCACTCGTGCCGTTCATCGAGAAGAACCGTGTCGACCGTTCATTGACTGGTTCGAACATGCAGAAGCAAGCTGTGCCACTTCTTACACCAGAGTCTCCAACTGTTGGTACTGGTATTGAGGCTGAGCTTGCCAAAAACACAAGCCAGCTCATCACGGCAGAAGCTGACGGTGAAGTCGTTCGTGCTGATGGTGATGAAATTCACGTTAAGTACAAAGATGGTGTAAAGATCTACGAACTCGTTCACTTTGCGAAGAGCAATGACGATCGTTCAATCAACCAGAAGGTTCGTGTTGAGCGTGGTCAGAAGGTAAAAGCTGGTGATATTTTGATCGAAGGCGCATCTGTTGCCGACGGTGAACTTGCGCTTGGTCGTGACCTTACAGTTGCCTTCATGCCTTGGGGTGGTTACAACATGGACGACGCGATCGTGCTGTCTGACCGAATTGTCAAAGAAGATGCGCTTACGAGCATCAACATCAAAGACTACACAGTTGAAGTCCGCGAAACCAAGCTTGGTCCAGAGATCGTTACGCGTGATATTCCAAATGTATCTGAAGAATCACTTCGTCACCTTGATGAAAACGGTATCGTTCAGATTGGTTCTGAAGTAAAAGCCGGTGATGTACTCGTTGGTAAGATTACTCCAAAGGGTGAGCAGGAGCTCAGCTCTGAAGAGCGCCTGCTTCGCGCTATCTTCGGTGAAAAAGCCAAAGATGTTCGTGATACTTCACAGCGCATGAACAACGCTGGTGGTGGTAAAGTTGTCGGTGTTAAGATCTTTAGCCGTGAAAACGGTCATGAACTTAAGGCTGGTGTACTTATGCAGATTCAGATCTTCGTTGCACAACTGCGCAAGATTTCTGTTGGTGACAAGCTTGCTGGTCGTCACGGTAACAAGGGTGTCGTTGCTCGTATTCTCCCTGTCGAGGATATGCCATTCATGGAAGACGGTACTGCTGTCGACGTGATCTTGAACCCACTCGGTGTACCATCTCGTATGAACATCGGTCAGCTGTTTGAAACTCACCTTGGTATGGCTGCTCGCGCCCTTGGCTACAAGGTTGCAACACCTCCATTTAACGGTGTGACAGACAAGACAATTAGTGACGAACTAGAAAAAGCAGGCTATGCCCGCGACGGTAAGGTGCAGCTATTTGACGGCCGTGACGGACAAGCGTTTGAAGAGCGTACTACTGTTGGTGTGATGCACATGATTAAGCTTCATCACATGGTAAGCGATAAGATCCACGCTCGCTCAACTGGTCCATACACAATGGTTACCCAGCAGCCACTTGGTGGTAAGGCGCAAAACGGTGGTCAGCGATTTGGTGAGATGGAAGTATGGGCACTCGAAGCATACGGTGCCGCAACAACACTTCAGGAAATGCTTACAATTAAGTCTGACGATGTCTACGGACGTGCTAAGGCATACGAGTCGATCATTAAAGATGAGCCGATTGTTGGTCCAAAGCTACCTGAGTCATTTAACGTGCTTGTAAAAGAGCTTCAAGGCCTCGGTCTTCGCGTTGACCTGCTCGATGAGAGTGAAGATGCGATTATTGACGCGGAAGTTGTGATTGCCGAAAGTGGTCCTGCCGACAAGACAGTGCCTGCGCTACCGGTAAGCGACGATGATGATATTGAGACAATCCTTGACGAAGCCGATGATCTCGGTGACCTCGAAGATGGTATTTCGATCCAAGATATTGATGAAATTGAAGAAATTAAGGAGGAGGCGTAATAATGAGTCGTATTCTCGCCAATAACGGTATTGCTGACTTTGACGCAGTCCGTCTTGCTGTGGCCAGCCCTGAGGACATCCTCAAGTGGAGCCACGGCGAAGTTACAAAGCCAGAAACAATCAACTACCGTACTCAGAAGCCTGAGCGCGACGGTCTGTTCTGTGAGCGTATTTTCGGACCAGTCAAAGACATCAACCCACACGATAGCAAGCTAAAGGGTGTTCGTTCACGCGAAGCTGCAATCGACAAGAATGGTGAACTTGTTACCAAGTCTATCGTTCGTCGTGAGCGCATGGCTCATATCAATCTTGCTGCACCTGTTGCGCACATCTGGTTTATGCGCGGTACACCAAGCGCCATGAGCCTTATCCTTGGCATTACTGTTCGTAATCTTGAGCGTGTCGCTTACTTTGCAACCTACGTTGTACTGTCAGTTGACACCGAAAAGCGTGACCAGTTCCTCTCAGACCTCGAAGCTGAAACAGAAGCTGGCCGCATGGCTATCAAGATGCGTTACGAGAAGGAAGCTGAAGCTGAGGGCGCTGATGTAAAGGCACTTGCCGAACAGCAGTCACGCGAAGTTGAAGAGCTAAACGAAACCTTCAATACGAAGAAAGCTCAGCTCGACAGCCTTGTTAAAAACTCACTCATGAACGAGACTGACTATCGTAATCTTCCCGAAGAATACGAAGAGCTCATTACTGTTGGTATGGGTGGTACAGCTCTTAAGGCGCTTCTTGACGAAGTCGATCTTACGACACTCATCAAAGAGTTGTCTGAAGAAGCTGAAGGTGCCAAGGGACAGCGTGAGAAGAAGCTTCAAAAGCGTCTTAAGGTGCTTGAAGGTATGCTCGCAGCTGGTATCAAGCCAAGCAGTCTTTGTTTGACTGTTCTTCCAGTGATTCCACCGGACCTTCGCCCTATGGTGCAGCTTACTGGTGGTCGCTTCGCAACCTCAGACCTTAATGATCTTTATCGTCGTGTTATTAACCGTAACAACCGTCTTAAGAAGCTCGTTGACCTTAATGCACCTGAAGTGATTCGTCGTAACGAAATGCGTATGCTTCAAGAAGCTGTCGACGCACTTGTTGATAACAGTGCAGCTCGTGGTGGCCGTGCCGTTAATGCTACCGGTGGTCGCCGCCGCCTTAAGTCAATCAGCGACATGCTGAAGGGTAAGCAGGGTCGTTTCCGTCAGAACCTTCTTGGTAAGCGTGTTGATTACTCTGGCCGTTCAGTTATTGTTGTTGGTCCAAAGCTTAAGATTGACCAGTGTGGTCTTCCAAAGCAAATGGCCCTCGAGCTGTTCAAGCCATTCGTTATTAGCTGGCTCCTTAAGGGCGAGCACGCTCACAACATTCGTTCTGCAACTCGCTTGATTGAAGCAGGTGACACACTCGTATGGGACGCTCTTGATGCGGTAATTGAAGGCAAGTACGTTCTTTTGAACCGTGCGCCATCACTCCACCGTCTTTCAATCCAGGCCTTCCAGCCTAAGCTCGTCGAAGGTAAGGCTATCCAGCTTCACCCACTTGTAGCAAATGGATTTAACGCCGACTACGATGGTGACCAGATGGCTGTTCACTTGCCACTCTCAAAGGAAGCGCAGCGTGAAGCACGTGAACTCATGAGTGCAACAAGCAACCTTCTTAAGCCTGCCGATGGTGCGCCGGTACTTAACATTGGCCAAGACGTTGTTCTTGGTAACTACTACCTGACCTACGAAAAGCCAAGTGCTCAGACTGAAACACGTAAGGCGTATAGCTCTGTCTACGAAGCTGAAATGGCCTACGACAAGGGCGCTATCCAGTTGCAGACACCAATTCGTGTACTTACTAAGGGTGAAATCCGTGATACAACACTTGGACGTGTCTTCTTTAACGAGATTCTTCCGGCTGAATATCCGTACGATAACTCAATCCAGAACAAGAAGCAGCTGAAAAAGGTCCTCGCTAAGATCTTTATCGATTCTGGTGCTGTCGTGACTGCGCAAACCGCTGACCGTATGAAGGGGCTTGCGTTCCGCTTTGCGACAATCGCTGCCGTATCAACAGGCAAGGACGACTATATTGAGTTTAGCGAAACTGGTGAATTCGTTGCTGAAGGTGACGCTAAGACAACACTTATCTCTGAGCAATTTGACGATGGTCTTATTACCGAAGATGAGCGTTACAACCTTACCGTAGCCGCATGGCGTAACACCGACCGCAAGATCGCCGACTTCCTCCAGAGTC
The DNA here is from genome assembly GCA_946887425.1 of uncultured Candidatus Saccharibacteria bacterium. Next base: position 12,915 of record CAMPKW010000011.1, read on the forward strand.
AGCTCAGCGGCATGGATACAAGTATCTCTGTCATGGTTAACTCTGGTGCCCGTGGTGATATCTCGAACGTTAAATGGGCATCAGCTATGATTGGTATCATGGTTGACTCGGCTAACCGTGAGATTGAGCTTCCGATTCGAAGCAACTACAAGCAAGGTCTTTCATCACTGGAAGCTTTCGTGGCTACCCGTGGTGCGCGTAAGGGTCTGATTGACACCGCGCTTAAGACTGCCGACTCAGGTTACCTTACTCGTCGTCTGGTTGATGTGTCTCAAGACGTATTTACAGTGGAAGACGAACTAGGTGATGACGAAGGTTACGCTATCTACCGCAGCGAGACTGATCTTACGATGATCGACTTCTCGAACCGCCTATTTGGTCGCTTTACGGCCGAAGAGGTTCCAGGATACATCGGTAAAGATGAGCTCATTACGCAGAAGATTGCCGATGCGATTGATGCTGATAAGGACATCCAGAGTGTTAAGATCCAGAGCGTACTATCTACCAAGAATCTCCGCGGTATTCCACGCAAGAGCTACGGTATTGATATGTCGACTGGTCACCTCGTTGACAACGCACAGCCTGTCGGTGTTATCGCCGCTCAGTCTGTCGGTGAACCTGGTACGCAGCTAACGCTTAAGACCTTCCACAAGGGTGGTGAAGCTGGTGGAGATATCACCCAGGGTCTCCCACGTGTTGAAGAGCTCTTTGAAGCACGTTCTCCAAAGGGTCAGGCCTTCATGACTGAAGTAACTGGTCTTGTAGATGTGTGGGAAGATGGCAAGAAGTACATCGTTCAGGTTACCCCAGCCGCTGGTCACGTTGAGCGCATCGCCCTCGAAGGCCGCACCGTTACTGTTAAATCTGGCAGCAATGTCAAGGTTGGTGATGTACTTGCAACTGGTGAGAGCGAAAGTAAGCCACTCGTTGCGCCATTCGATGGTGTTGTCGAAGTGGCAGAAGATACACTTGTTCTTGCGGCAAACGCGAGCGCACCTGTTCGCTATGAGATCCCGGGCACAATGCAGCTTGTAGTGAGTGCAAACGACAGCGTAGAAGCTGGTGATCGTTTGACTGCAGGTTCATTGAACCTCCACGACCTCATGCGCCTCAAGGGTACAGAAGCCACACAGCGTTACATTGTGAACGAAGTGCTTCGTATCTACGCCGCACAGGGTCAAGATGTTGCCGACAAGCACCTCGAGATCATCGTTCGCCAGATGTTTAGCCGCGTACAGATTGAAGATCCAGGTGACGGTACATTCGTTACTGGTGACATCGTCTCAAAGGCTGCTGTTGTTGACATGAACGCCGAGCTCGCTGCTGAAGGCAAAGAGCTTGTAAGCTACACACAATTGCTCCTTGGTATTACTAAGGTGTCAATTTGGAGCGATAGCTTCCTGTCTGCTGCATCATTCCAGGACACAACCCGTGTGCTGATCAATGCTGCAACAAGTGGTCGTGTTGACCGCCTCCATGGCCTTAAGGAAAACGTGATCATTGGTCGCAAGATTCCTGTAGGTACTGGTGCTGCGGAATACCGCCATGCCGACGACGAGCTTGAAGAAGAGATCGCCGAAGATCTTGAACTAGCGGCCTAGTTAGTTCAAATAGCCCCATGCAATACCCCTGTTCGAAAGAGCAGGGGTATTGCTTTTTAGGGGCTTTTATGGTAGTATATCCTTAATCCGATTGGCGTCCGTCAGTTGGAAGTAGTGACTAGGTTTGATCAACGATACGGAAGGAATTTCCATGGGGGCGTCTGTTCTTGAAAGTAGGGTTACGATGTATGTTTCACGCAGTGACGAGATTGCACTTCTCGGCATGGCCGAGAACATGTTTGGCATAGTTGCGAAGAATTATCAGCAACTTGCAGGAGCCTTACGCGAAATTAGCAATCAGACGCTCGATCATAAGAATCCCAACTGGGAATCCCAGAGGGACTACCAGCTTCGTGTTGTTACGTTCATCCAGGTCCACAAGATCAAGTAGAGGAAGATCATGGCAGAAACTAAAGTAAGTAAAATCGCCGCCGAGGCGCACGAGACGTTCGGGTTGAAAATCCCGGCAATTCTCGAAGCCAGGACTGACGGCGATGTCGCTGTCATTCTGCGAGCGGAGAGGCGCACTCTTATTGCGACTGGTCATAAAGACCATTTGGCAATTGCCGATGAGGCAGAGAGGTTTATTCGTGCTCGTCACCTCCATCAAGGTGCCTATGATACACCTCGCTAACACCGCCCGTTGAGAAGGCCCGCTGAGTAGCTCAGCGCAAGCCTGCTCAGCGGGCCTTTTCTCTGTAAAAAAATACTATTGCAATTTTGATAACGCAGGAATATTCTAGAGGCAAGCATGATTTTCTATCCGGGAAGTCGCAAATGCCGATCGTACTCTATGGTCCTGGGGGACAAAGATGTCGAAGTACCCATTTCTAGACGGTGATACGCCAAAGAAATGTAAAAAACAGATCAAAAGAGTCTTGAGTGCGCATCCAAATGCACGCAAGGAGTGCGAGGCGGGAAGAATAGGCAAGGCAGCTGCACTGCTAGCAGCCGACAACTACTTCACCACTGCACATTGGCTGGTTCAATACTGCACACGTCACGTGCGCGTCTGAACCTGTAATTGCCCGAGAGAGGAGCCCGTGAAGATTCTTCGCGTGAAGCCTTCCCGGGCTCTTCTTTTATCTTGAAATAACTGCCCATATCTGGTATGATCATTTATGAGTTTCCTCTCTAAGGATTGTCAGGCGCATTGAATGTGTACACGCCAGGCGAACGCCCTAGAGGATGACATAGCGAGGCGATGCTGAAGCCAAACTATACAAAAGAGATACATCTTATCTCGACAATAAGTGAATAACAGGAGTTTTAATGCCAACAATCAATCAATTGGTACGAAAGCCTCGCAAGATTGCTAATAAAAAGAGTAAATCACCTGCGCTTGGCCGTATCCATAATGCACTAAAGACTCGTTACTACGATCAAGATGCTCCGCTAAAGCGTGGTGTATGTATCAAAGTAACGACAAAGACACCAAAAAAGCCTAACTCGGCGCTTCGTAAAGTTGCTCGTGTTCGCTTGACTAACGGTCAAGAAGTTTGGGCTTACATTGGTGGTGAAGGTCACAACCTCCAGGAGCACGCTGTTGTGCTCGTACGTGGTGGTCGTGTGCCAGACCTTCCAGGTGTTCGTTACCACATCGTTCGTGGTGCGCTCGACCTTCAGGGAGTTGCAAAGCGTCAACAAGGCCGTTCTAAGTACGGTGCTAAGAAGGAAGATAAGTAAATGCCTCGTAAAGTAACTAAATCACTACAACGCGTTCCATCACCTGATCGTAAGTATCAGAGCCCAATGGTGCAGCGCCTTATCAACAAGTCTATGCTTGATGGTAAAAAACTAGTTGCAGAGCGTGCTGTTTACACTGCGCTTGAAATTGCAGCAAAGAAGCTTGATTCAGAAGATCCACTTGCGGTTTTTGAAAAGGCTCTTAAGAATGTTTCACCAAATTTCGAAGTTAAGTCTCGTCGTGTTGGTGGTGCAAACTACCAGATCCCATTCCCAGTCGCCGGTCACCGTCAGCTGCACTATGCATTTAGCTGGCTTGTCCAGTCTGCACGTGCACGCAGCGGCATGCCGTACGCTCAGCGTCTCGCTCTTGAGATCATTGATGCGCACAACGAAGCCGGTGCTGCCTTCAAAAAGAAGGAAGACACACACAAGATGGCCGAAGCAAACCGTGCATTCGCACACTTTGCTCGTTCATAGTCAGCTGAAGTACAGCATAAAATATCCTCGTCACTTGGCGGGGATATTTTATGTAGGTAAGACAATGTTGTATAGTGTGGATAGAGGAGCTGCAAATGACCGACCGTGATCCCGGGGACGTATCACCTGAACGAAGTAGAAAGCTACTGCCATCGGAGGAGATGTTTATTCAGGCTCGCAGGGCTCAGCAGGAAATGAAGGGCTACAGACTAGGACTTGATGATCTCGATTCACTAGCAAAGACTCATTGTAGAGAGCTAAATGATGTGGCGCAGCAGGCGGAGCTGATTGGTGAAAAAATATCTGTCGATGCTGATCAAGTTGTTACGGTTAATAATGTCCATCAGAAATACGAGAGTCAACAGATTGATGGACACCAGCCAGATGATGTTGAGCGGCTTGAGAGAATTAGCGGCAGCTTTGCTGGCTATGGATACTATATTGCCCCTCAAGATCAAGGCTACGCCTGCACGATTGGAGCTAAAATTATCACAGGGTATGATAGGACATTGCCATTTTCTGATGCCTCATCTGTCGTGTTTTGTCCTGTTGGTGAGTCCTGGCCGGAATTCAATCGTGAACAAAAAGATCACCATCTTGAAGATATACGTGCACAGCTGCGCGAGGCAATCGAGGCTGCAGATTGGCAGGCGGCCGATAGAGTGTCGCCACTAGATGTTGCGTACGCCATTGGCGACGTTGACAGGTTAATGGCTGGACGAACAATAGAAGATGTTGGCTTTTTAAACACCATCTCTCTTACGGTGCCGCTTTTGTTAAAGCAGCTTGAATCTGTGCCGCATTCTGACCTAATAGGTGTACGCCTGCTTGAGCTACTCTCGACACAGCTCGAATTACCGCAGAAGTTGCACCTGAGTGCTCATAAGTACAGGAGTCCAATCGGTACATCCGCGGGCTGGATGGTGTATGTTGATCCGGGCGGGCGCCCTAGGGAGCTTGAAAATTTTGAAGCACATTTGGATATGGCACAAGCCACATACCGGTCCGAGCTATTTCTCATTGGCATGCATGAAGATCGACCAGTGCAGGTCGCACTGAGCGATATCGTCTCGATAAAGCCGGCGATCTAGTCGGCTAAGCAGGGGTGCGACACTCAGTGTGAGAAAAGTCACAGTTAATTAAGGGTGGGTGAGATATGCTACGGCCAGGTCATTAACAAGGAGTTGTGTATGAAATTTATATCATCAAAAGTTCATGGTGTGTTGGATTATCTTGTCGCTGCAGCATTATTCTTTGCTCCCATTATCTTTGGATTTCATTCAATAGGTGGTGCGGCGGTAGTCATCCCTATGGTGTTGGGTGTGTTACTTGCTCTGTATAGTCTTTGTACGCGGTACGAGCTGGGCGTTTTGAAGCTTATCGATTTTCAGTATCATCTAGCCATTGATGTAGTTGCTGCAATATTTTTAGCAGCATCGCCATTTCTGTTCGGCTTTATTGACCAAGCACCAAATGCGTGGTTGCCTCATATTCTTGTCGGCGTTGCAATCGTGTTGGTTGTTATGGTTTCAAGACCCGTGCCAGAGACGCAAATGCGAAATATTGCCATGTAATCCTTGTGCTGCAGCGAGTGGATGCAGGGGCGTAGTGAAAGTAAGCTCGAGAACGGTGTGATGGTATAATAAACACATGGCAACATTTTCTTTTGATATAGTTTCTGAATACGACAAAGCGGAGATGAATAACGTTTTCGCACAAGTAGAGCGAGAAATTGGCAATCGCTACGACTTTAAAGGTACGCCGGCGGCAATTGAATGGCTGGGGGATAAAACTGGCTTTAAGATCATCGGTTCAGGGCAATGGCAGCTCGATGCGGTTCTTGATGTGATTCGAAAAAAACTTTCATCGCGCGATCAGAGCTCCAAGGTGCTTGATTTGTCGAAGACTCCGACTGAGAGTAATCTAAAATCGACATGGGAGATTCCATTTAAACAGGGGCTTTCTCAAGACAACGCTAAGATTATTACGAAAAAACTTCGTGATGAGGCGCCCAAAGTAAAAGCTCAGATTCAAGGTGATGCCGTCCGTGTTACAAGCTCGAGTAAAGATGAGCTGCAGCAGGTCATTCAGCTTCTTTCAGGTGCAGACTATGATTTTGCGTTACAATTCATCAACTACCGCTAAGAACTTTTAATCGAACTTTTTCAATTTTGTAGGTAAGGGGCGTGGTTAGGTGGCTTACTTCTCCGTCACGGGATACCGAAAGTCTTGTATGTCTGGAAGTGATAGTGAATGATGTCGTTTTAAAAGCTATGAAATCACTAAGGATGTGGAGCTGGCCAGTGAGCGCATGTACGAATACTTTCACGAGTCCCTGCCTGGTTTTGGAGTTTAGTATGTACACAGAGAGTATTCCTTCTGTGAGCGACTCGCGTCCCGTTGGACCGAAAGTGTCGAGCTTGTAGTCGTTGTTACCGACAAATACAAAGGGCGTAGTGAGGTGTTCGTTATTGATCGTTACGTCGTACGTTCGGTACCGCATGAGGGCACGCAGGCTACCTATGATAGCTGCTGGCCACTTGCCAAGCGTATCCTCGAGCCGCTTGCGAGCATGGAGCGACGCAGGGTACATGCCGATGCTTGAATTGTTAATAAAGAAAAGACCATTCACCGAGGCGACATCGACATGCCGTGGTTTCGCTGCTTTTATATTTTTAATTGCAATCTCTAGATCTTGATCGACGCCGAGGTCTTTCGTGAAATGATTGAGTGTTCCGCCCGGCAGGGGGATTAGTGTCGCTTCTGTGCCGGCAATGAGTCCTGCGATCGAACTGATTGTGCCGTCGCCGCCAATAACGGCAATGTATTCACTATTTTTAGTTGGTGTTTTTAATTGCGCCATAAATCCCTTCTTGACCTGTACGACTTGCGAGATGGTGATGTTATGCGCTTCGAATAATCTTCTTAATTCGCTCAGTGGACGGGAGCTTCCGGATTCTGGATTGTAGACCAGTGTTATCTTCATGTGAGGCTTGGCTTGATGAGGAGGATAATGATAGCAAGGCCAATGGCACCAACTAGCCAGCCGCCAATGACATCACTGGCGAAGTGAGCGCCAAGGTATATGCGAGAAATACCGATAGAGAGGATGAGTAGCCCTAGTACGACTGCGCATATAACCCCCCACGGGCCTGGGAGCGCGTGCAGGGCAAGAAAAGCAAGAAGGCCATAGGTCACCATTGAGCCGGCACTGTGGCCGCTAGGAAAGCTATAGCTTTGTATGAGCATCTCTTCGACATATCCGGTGGCCGGGCGCTCGCGTTGGAATGTGAGTTTCGCCACGGCATTGAGTCCTATTGTTGCTACTGCGGTCGCGCCGGCCATCCAGAGTCGGGTATTTGTATGCGTTATACCCCAAAGGACAATTATTGCGCTGATTGAAAGAGTGATGATCGGCAGGCCAATAAAACTTACGGCATGCATATACGAGCTGAGCCACTGTGGCCAAAGTGCTATCTTTGTACTTATTCGATTGTCGAAGTTGCTAAATAGACTAAACATACTACTAGCTTAGCAAATCGCGAAATATATCTCTTAAGAATATATACAAAATGCCAACTAGGTTGTAGTATTTTTACATGGAAGAGTACCAGGGATTAGAGCAGCGAACCGTATCGTTTGGATCACTCGAGCGTCTCGAAGAGCTGGCGTATGACCCCTATGTAGACTCGGTTAATAACAAAGCTGATGAGATAGAAGACATTCTTAATAGCTTAGAGTCGTCCGAGGTAGAGCGGGCGGCCTTTCGGGATTCACTTAATCGCGATTGGCGTTTTATGAATACGACATTGGAAGTAACTGGGAATGTATTAATCGATGAAGGCAAAATCACCCATGAGATCCCGAGCTATGAACGGTACGCGGTGGAGGACCAGCCGCTTACCTCTACGGGCTTTGTCATTATTCCTGTTGTAGCCGTCATGGACGACGAGGTATTAACGAGCTACAAGGTCGCTTATTCGTTCGCTACTGCAGGTCGAAATGTGGCAATGTTAAGAGATGAGATGATAAGTCAATTTCCCAACGATTCATATGAGACTGTAGAGAAGCGTCTTCTTTATCATCATGCCGACGAAGTCCTATTCATTAATAATAGGCTTCAGCAGCAGGATGAAAAGGATGAGCTGCGTGTTCTTGGCTTTAAAGATTACTACGTTGATTTAGATCTTTTCGAAGAGGGTGTCGAGCAGTTTATTGTCGATATCCAAAAACATCTCTTCGAGTCTATGCAATTTGACGAAGGACTCCCGTACGTCATCGATTATATGGTTGACGCTCCAGGTACGGAAGATGACTTGACGGAGCTTCGCCTGATTGTAAATCCTACTGCTATTTTGCTGCGCCCGCTCGATGACAATAGCGATACGACGCCTTGTCGTTATGCGCCATGGATAGAGCTGATGGTTCATGGCGGCAGCCCGAATGGCGATCCGTCGTTACTCTGTATCCCACTCCGCTGTGTACAGTCAATGTATTCAATCCGTGATCATATTTACCGCTCCGCACTCTAGTCATAATGGCAATTCTTTGGTATAATATAGGGGATGAGCTATTTTTTATGTCAAAAATTAGCAATGACAATTAACCAATAAAGGAAGACACACTCCATGGCACAAAAAACTGTCCAACTAAAGGACTTTCGTAATATCGGTATTATCGCGCACATTGATGCGGGTAAGACCACTACTACTGAAGGTATCCTCTACCGTACCGGTATCAACCACAAGATCGGCGAAGTCCGTGGTGAAGGCGAAGGCGCAACCACTGACTGGATGGCTCAGGAAAAAGAACGTGGAATCACGATTACTTCTGCTGCTGTTACGTGTTTCTGGAAGGGTCATAAGATTAACATCATCGACACCCCGGGTCACATCGACTTTACCGCAGAGGTAGAGCGTTCACTTCGCGTTCTTGATGGTGCGGTGACGATCTTCGACGGTAAAATGGGTGTAGAGGCTCAGTCTGAGACTGTATGGCGCCAGGCAAACAAGTACGGTGTGCCACGTATTTGTTTCATCAACAAGATTAACCAAACCGGTGGTGACTTCTACAAATCTCTCGAAAGTATTCATACTCGTCTTTCAAAGAACGCTCTTCCTGTTCACTTGCCAATTGGCTTTGAAAAAGACATCAATGGTGTTGTCGACCTCGTTGAAATGAAAGCCTTTACCTACGGTGACTACACCGATAAGCAACTCGTTGAGGGCGAGATTCCAACTGACATGCTTGATAAGGCGAAGAACGCTCGTAGTCTTCTTGTTGAAGCTGCTGTTGAGGCTGATGACGAACTGTTCGAGCGCTTCTTGGAGCAAGGTGAAGAGTCTATCTCTATCGACGAACTAAAGGCAGCTCTCCGTAAGCGTGTGCTCGCTGGTGACTTCTTCCTCGTGTCTGGTGGAGATGGCCGTGGTGTGATTGTTGAGAAGCTTCTTGATATCATGACTGACTACCTTCCTAGTCCGCTTGACGTTGATGCAATCTGGGGTAAGAACCCTAAGACTGGTGACGAGGTTTCTCGTAAGCCTGACGAATCTGAGCCAACGGCTGCACTCGCATTTAAGCTCGCGACAGATCCATTTGTTGGTAAGTTGATCTTCGTTCGTGTCTACTCTGGTCGCTTGACTGCAGGTAGCTACGTCCTCAACACAACAACTGGTGAAAAAGAGCGCGTTGGTCGTATTGTCCGTATGCACGCTGACAAACGTGAAGAGATTGATTCTGTTGGTGCTGGTGACATCGCCGCAGTCGTAGGACTAAAGGGCACCTTTACTGGTCACACCTTGACTGAACCTGCGCACCCAATCGCACTTGAGTCTATTACATTCCCAGATCCACCAGTATCGATTGCTGTTGAACCAAAGACAAAAGCCGACCAGGAAAAAATGGGTATTGCCTTGCAGCGTCTTGCTGAAGAAGACCCTACCTTCCGTGTTCATACTGACGAAGAGACTGGCCAGACGATTATGTCGGGAATGGGTGAGCTCCACCTTGATATCCTTATCGACCGCATGAAGCGTGAGTTTAACGTTGAGGCAAACATCGGTGAGCCACAAGTTGCGTTCCGTGAATCAATTAAGGGTACGGCTGAAATGCAAGGTAAGCATGCTAAGCAATCTGGTGGACGTGGTCAGTATGGTGACGTATGGATTCGTTTTGAACCAAACGAAACTGGTAAGGGCTTCGAGTTCTTCGACGAAATCAAGGGTGGTGTTGTTCCTCAAGAATACCGCAAGCCAGTTGAAGCTGGTGTGCGTGAAACACTTGAGGGTGGTGTTATTGCTGGTTACCCAGTAGTAGACGTGAAGGCAACCCTTTACGATGGTAGCTACCACGATGTCGACTCAAGCGAACTTGCCTTTAAGTTGGCGGGATCACTCGCGACGCGTGATGGTATTAAGGCAGCGAAACCAATCTTGCTTGAACCTGTCATGAAAGTTGAGGTGACGACCCCTGAAGAGTTCATGGGTGACATCATCGGTGACCTTAACTCTCGCCGCGGCCGTATTGAGTCTATGGACGACCTCATGGGTGGCGCCAAGCTGGTACGTGCAATCGTTCCACTTGCGAGCATGTTTGGCTACACCGGTGACATTCGCTCGATGAGCCAGGGCCGTGCAGCCTCGACAATGGAGCTCGCTCAGTACGAGGAAGTTCCACCAAATGTGGCACAGGAAATCATCGAAAAACGCGCAAACAAGTA
>CAMPKW010000012.1 GCA_946887425.1 uncultured Candidatus Saccharibacteria bacterium
TATCATAATCACATGACACACTTTTCAAAACGCCTCTTTGTGGTCAACTTCCTTGGAACACTCTTTTACCTCAGCTGCTTACTGCAATGGATGTGGGCAGTCTTACCTTATATGCCAGGTATTATTCGTTTTACAGAAATGTTCCGCGGCCCCATGGGTGCGTCAGCACCTGCGCAAGAAGTCGCAGCGAGTGGGCCGCCATCATTATTTCTGCTTGTGATCGCCCTAGCCGCTACTGCAATTATCATTGGGCTCACGCTCTATATACTCATAAAGTTTCCTGTCACCGTCGCCAAGTCGGCACAAAAAATAACTCAAAATGCCTCCGCTCGCATTGTGCCAATCATCACCCACCATGCCAAATTACCAGACAAAAAGCGCAAACTATTAACCGCACGAGTAGTCGCTTACATTAAGTTAACCGCCTGTATACTCCCTGTTATTCTATGTGCGTGTACGTACTTTTTCGAAACCGAACTAGGATACGACATTACTATGGCCATTGCCGCGATACTCGGCGTCGGCTCGCTGCTACTGCTCAGCGCCCAGCTACTATTTGCTCGATGGCTAAAAGTTAAGAGTGAAACCGTTTGGTAATACGGCTTACTCATTAGCCCATGTGAAGATTACTCTTTTTCGTGCCACTTTCCGTCTTCGGCTTTTTCGTACTTTCTTTTCACCGCGCTCCAAGCAACCTTATGTGCCACCTCTTCCCTATCTTCGTTGCCGCGCCGATCTTCTGGATCTTTATACTCATCGTAGGCGTTATTAAATGCCTCTTTATAGATATCTTGCGCATGTGAAGGGAGTACATTTTTTACACTTTCCGGTAGTTCATTCTTAGATGAATATGGCATATTTCCTCCTTTACGAAATTGGCTTACCGCCGGTCACTCCAATCACTTCGGCTGTAATATAACTTGACTCCTGCGACGCTAAAAATACATAGGTTGGCGCAAGTTCCGCCGGTTGTCCAGCTCGTCCAAGTGGTGTATCTTCTCCAAATTTCTCTAGTTTTTCAGGTGGTTGGCCATGACTCGGCTGAAGAGGCGTCCACACGGGACCAGGCGCAACCGCATTGACACGTATACCCTTTTTAGCGAGCATCTGCGCCAGCCCTTTTGTGAATGTAGTAATCGCACCCTTTGAAGAGGCGTAGTCAAGAAGGCCAGGTGATGGCTGATATGACTGAATTGACGTCGTATTGATAATAGATGAGCCTGCGGGCATGTGCTTGATAGCCGCCTTTGTGATCCAAAACATTGCAAAGACGTTTGTCTCGAATGTTTTTTGAAATTGCTCCGTCGTGAGCTTCTCAAAATCTTCAATAAATACCTGCTTACCGGCATTATTTACAAGAATATCAAGCGCGCCGAATGCGTCGACGACCTCCTCTACCATATCTTGGCAGAACCCTTCATTTGTAATGTCACCAGGGATAGCTAACGCTTTTCGGCCAGCCGCTTCAATCTCTGCTATCACTTCTTTTGCATCCGCTTCTTCATCGGGAAGATACGAGATGGCAACATCCGCGCCTTCACGCGCATACGCAATCGCAACCGCACGTCCGATTCCCGAATCACCACCCGTGATCAGCGCCTTGCGGCCGCGCAGACGCTCTTTTCCTGTATATGTGGCTTCACCATGATCGGCCTTGGGCTGGAGCTTCTTATCAAGGCCCGGCTCTGGCTGCCTCTGATCTTTGTTAATATCCGGCTGATTATACTGATCTGTTGGATCTTGTATTGTATATTGATCTTCATGGCTCATACATACACCTCCTGAATTATCAAAGCGCATCTCAAAGACGCTCTACTTACTATTATACGCCTCTCATCTGCAGGATATCTCGAAACGCGACCGCCAATATGCTTTTTATTCCTTCTTATTTTTTGCTCCTGGCCGTATAATAAAGCTACTGCTTACTATGAATACAAAACAAACACGCATACTCCTTATTATCGGCTGCCTTGTAGCCACGGCGATTGTCGGCACGATCCTTTACCGATTCCACTCGTTAAAACCTCTTGAAGCAAGCTCAACCGATAGTGACTTGGTTGAAACGCAACCAATTGACCATACACAATCAGTAGGCGGCACTCCCACTACCCAGCCACAGCCTACCGCACCAGAAACATCACCACCCAAGCCCGCGCCCGTGACTTCAGAGCCACCAGCGCCCCTTCCCGTCGATGAAGAGAGTGCGCCGAAACAAGCAGCGATTCGAGCAAGCGTTACAAAAGAATACCCTTATTATGCGCTTTTGCTGCCCAATGACCCGTACGCCCAATCAAGCTGGGCACTACAGACAACCCAAACGCCAGCCGCCTGGAATCAAACAACTGGCTCATCAGTACTCGTTGCAGTGATCGACAGCGGGTTTGCACTTGACCACGAAGACCTTAAGCAGCAGTGGCATAAAAATCCCGGCGAAACCGGAACGACTCAAGTAGGAGATCGCTGCTGGATAGGCATAGTCAAAGACAAGTCAACCAACAACTGTGATGATGATAATAATGGCTATAAAGATGATGTCACTGGCTGGAATTTCGTAGCCTCCACCAATAACCCGCAAGCAGGACAATCCAATCCAAGCGGAGCAGCCGTATCGCATGGTACCGAAACAGCTGGCCTTGCAGGCGCTACCAGTAATAATGGCCTGGGTATAGCATCATTCAACTGGGGAACCCGCCTTATGCCACTTCAGGCGCTCAGCGATGATGGCGCAGGCTACACCAGTGATGTCATTGCCGCGCTTTATTATGCCGTCGACAATGGCGCCCAAGTAGTCAATATGAGCCTTGGCGGCAGCCAGCCTGACCCTGCCATGCAGACCGCTATTGATTACGCCTACGACCGTAACGTGGTAGTCGTTGCGGCTGCCGGAAATTGCGGCACGGGCCAAGAGCTTGGCTGTGACCCAAACAAACCAGGTGCCATGAGTTATCCGGCACTCAGCAGGCATGTTATCGCCGTTGGTGCTACCGATAGCACGAACCAACGCGCTAGTTTTAGCAGCTATGGACCTGGCCTTGATGTTGTTGCGCCAGGTGCTGGAGCTATCGTATCGCCAATGTGGCAGCCAAGCAACCAAACGTCGAGTTACGCCGGCAGCCTCTATGGCACCTCTTTTGCAGCGCCGTTTGTCACCAGCCTTGTTTCCCTGATAAAATCCATTCGCCCTGCGACGTCAGTTAACGACATAACCTCCATTATTGACGGCTCGGCTCAAAAAGTAGGAGGCATGTCAGGCAAGCTTTACGCCTCTCAGTACGGTCATGGACTCATCACCAGTAACTCCGCTATCACAATTGCCAACTCGCTCAGCTCTTCGTCGTCAACTCCAGTGCTGCGCCAAACCGGCAATGCCGTCTCAGAACACAACTTCTCTCCTAGCTCAAGTATGGCCAGCGGCTGCGAAGTTGATTCAAATACTTATTGCACCGCTTGGCTTTACAACGAAACGACCGGATACGACCGCTATTTGCCCTACATAAAAGCAAACACCGACGGCCATGCTGGCTGGCTCTGGACGGGAGATATATTACAATCCGACCTATGGTCAGTGCGCGCAGTGCAGGGTAATCGCGTTTCACCAACACCCTACTTACTATTTTCAAAGTAACCCTGACCAATACCGTTAGTGCTACTTATTGAGCACCGCTCCCCTCGTCATCTTTGTTGTCATCCTTGTCGTGCTCGTCACCCCCCTGGTGCTGTTGCTCTTCAAGATGACGTCGCGCCTCCTCAATGCCGCGATACGGTGAGTTCCAGTCCATATCGGGCTCATCCGGCTCGTCGTCCATAAATGGATCGCCCAGATCCGGGTCATCGTCCACCTCATCGTCATAGTCGGGAAGTTGAGTCTTGTCATAATGTCGTATCATAGTCACCTCCTTCTGCCGGTTTGTTGCAACTTTAGTATACAAACCCCAGAGGTCAAACAATGTAATAAAATTCACACAAACAACAGACCAATCTACGCTTCGTCTAATGCGGCATTCCTGTTACCATGCAAGCACCTGCACATTAAAGCATTCTTCTACTAAAGATCACCGAACGTCTGCTCGATATAGCCACTCATGCCGTCAGCCCAATTCTTGATCACCTTGCCGTACATCAGGTCATTCGTACGTACAGCATCACGGCTAACAAGCCGACTTTCTTCGATCTCACTGCGCTGAAGCGCAACCTTTAGCTTGTCCTGCTCGGAGAGTAGCGCTTTAAAAACAAACTGGTACGTCATCAGCTGCCTACTTGCTCTTGAGGCTATCCAGCAAAACTCCACGTCCGATTCATTGAGCGTAATTCCCACCTCTTCAAACACCTCACGGATGGCTGCTTGTTTTGGTGACTCCCTATCGTCGAGCATACCCCCAGGGAACGTCCAATAATCTTTGTAATGGGCTTTAACAATTAAAGCTCTACCGTCGGCATCTTCAAGTATGACACTGGCGCTGGCTACTCTCTTGTCAAAGCCGTCGAGCCATGACGCCTTTTGTTCAGCCGTATACTTATGCATCACGCCCTTTACTTAGCAAACTCTATCGCACGAGTTTCACGAATAACATTCACCTTAATGGTACCCGGGTATTGCATTGTGCTTTCAATCTTTGTAGCAATGTCGCGAGCTAGCTTGATGGCATTTAAGTCATCGATAGCTTTCGGACTAACAATCACTCGGATTTCACGACCGGCCGATATAGCATAGGCCTTATCGATACCATCAAAGCTTAGGGCAACATTTTCAAGATCACGCATACGCTCCGAGAAGTTCTCTGCACTAATATTGCGCGCACCAGGCCGAGCGGCCGACACCGCATCTACCACACGAACAACCAGCGCTTCCGGAGTAGTGGCTTCGACGTCATCGTGATGCGCCTCGATAGCGTGAGCAATGTCTTCACTCATGCCATATTTGCGCGCAAGTTCAGCACCAATATGGTGGTGCTTCCCCTCAACTTTGTGCGTTACCGCCTTGCCAACATCATGCAAAAGCGTGGCAATCTTCGTCACGCGCACATTCGCTCCAATTTCTTCGGCGATAAGACCCGCCATATGCGCCATCTCGGTACTATGCAGGAGTACATTTTGACCATACGACGTACGGTACTTAAGCTCGCCGAGCAAACGTAACATCTCTTTTGGAATACCAACAACGCCAACCTCTCGAGCCGTATCTTCGCCGGCACGGATAATATCTTTCTCGATTTGCTTTTCTGCTTTCGCAACAACTTCTTCAATGCGACCCGGATGGATGCGACCATCTTTCATGAGCATCTCAAGCGTAACTCGTGCGACCTGGCGACGAATCGGATCGAAGCTGCTAAGCACCACCATGCCCGGCGTGTCGTCAACCAAAATGTCAACGCCAGTAGCACGCTGCAAGGCTTGAATATTGCGGCCCTCTTTGCCGATAATACGCCCCTTCATTTCATCATCAGTAAGCTTAATTGCAGTCACTGTTCGTTCGGCTGTCACCTCAGAGCTCATGCGCTCCATGGCCGTTAGAAGGATTGTTTGCGCTCGCTCTTCAGCATCTTCTTGGGCGTCATGCTGTAACTTATTCACAAGTCCAACAAGATCATGCTTAATATCACGCTCAGTCATCTGAAGCAGCTTGTCGGCGGCATCGGCCTTTTTAAGACCGGCGATCTTCTCGAGCTTCTCCTGTTGCTTGATTCGAATCTCACGAATCTCCGTCTTTAGCTCCTCGACTTCATCCTCTTGGCGGCGCAACTTCTCGGTGCGCTGATCAAGTTCGTCGAGTTTGCGATCGAGTGTCACCTCTCGATCGGCAAGGCGATTCTCTGTTTTTTTCCATTCCTGGCGTCGCTCGTTCTCAAGTTGAACTGCTTCGTCCTTTGCCTTAAGTACAATATCACTCGCCCTAGCCTTAGCATGGGCTATTTCCTTCTCAGCACGGTCCTTACCCGCAGCTGCTTGGCGTTTTTGGTAGACGACCGTTCCTCCGGCGCCAAAAATAACCCCAATAATTGCGGCGATTATCCCCTCTATCATATCTGTTCCTTTCTTCGCATCACCGACAGTCAATTAACAAAAGATGTTTAGTAGCAAAATTAACGGTGAGCGTGTGTTTATCAAAAATATCATCAAAGCCTTCAAATATAAAAGCTATTCTTATTGTAGCGCTCTTTACAGCAACTCGGCAAGCACGAAAGAGATGAATTAGTTCGTAAATGAGCCCCAGCTCGTGCGTGACGATGATGGTATCCATGAGCCATTTGTTACCGTGGCACTCGTGGTATCCTCACATCTCCAACCCGACGACACACTTGTGCCGTTCGTCGCCTCAAAGCCGCTCACCCCAAGAACGTAATATTCTCCCCTGCTCGCCGGACAAGTCACTCCATAGCTGGACCCGGCAGGATAGCGATAGTAGTAATAATGACGAGTGGTACTATTGACCGGGTCGACTGGGGTTTTACCTAGGTATGGCTTGAGTGCGGCGATAAAGTTCTGCGGGTCGGTATAGCTGTATTCCCAGCTTGAAGCATTTTCATCAGGATATTCACCGTTGAAACTCTTATACACTTCCAGCGCCTTTCGAATTGCATTGATATCACTAACGCGAGCACTATCGCGAGCGCGACTCTGTATACCGTTATAGGCGACAATCGTGATGGCTGCCAAAATACCAATAACAACAATGACGATCAGCAGTTCGACGATTGTAAATCCACGTTGTTTCATAGGCCCCCTATTTTTCATTATTGGAATGATTCGATTGATTTTATAGTAGCATACGTGAGATATCTATTTGCGCGGCTTTGTAATATGCGCCTCACTCCCGTACTCCGGTAAAACAATCATATCGTTCTCACCTGCATCTAGTCGTGCCAGCGCGTCGCTTCGCCACCCCTCGCCAGTCGCCCCAATTATAGGGAGTCCTAGCGCATCGGCGGCAGTATTGAGCACAGTCAAGCCTATACGAAGCCCGGTAAAGCTTCCCGGCCCCCTATATACGCCAATCCCACTCACATCCTGCCACGTGTTATTGTGCGCAGCCAGTTGTGCTTGAATATACCCAAGTAGCCCCTTGGCAAGGGTTCGGTCAGCCTGCCACTCCGACTCGATGGACGTATCACCGTCAACTAGCACAAGCTTACAGAGCGGAGTTGAGGTATCAAGAAGAATAATCATACCATCTGCTCCAAAAGCAATTGACTTGATGCCCCGTCTGCCACCACTTCTATTCGCCTTGTTGTCTCGGCTGGCGAGGTGAGTCGTATACTTATGTGATCCTCGGGTAAAATCCCCTTAATAATATCTGCCCATTCAATAATCGTCACAATCAGAGGGTCATGCATCGTTTCATGTAGCTCGTTCGCCATAATACCCGCATCGTGCAGACGATAGAAATCGTAATGCGCCAATTCAAGGCCTCGTGCTGCCTCGTATACCCGGCTAATCGTAAAGCTTGGGCTCTGCACATCCTCGTCCACGCTCATGCCGCGAGCAATTCCCTTAGTCAATGTCGTTTTGCCAGCTCCCACATCGCCAATCAGCTCAATCGTTTCGCCACCCCGAAGCAACGCGCCTAAGCGTGCGCCAAATTCCTTCATTTCTGTTTCGCTATGAACCTCGGTAATCATTCAGTACATTATACCACCTCAAAAAATTGGAAAGTGACTAGTACTTTTCAAACGTGTGACGTATAGTAGAGCATAACCAGTATGCGTATTTCAGATGTTACCATCGAAAAATTGCTCGAGCGCAGCGGTGCGGCTACTAAAGAGCAGCTAGAAGCCCTCAAAGAGGAGGGCACTCGCTCACGTCGTCCAATGCAAGATCTTGCGATTCAACACGAGCTCATCACGGAAGAGGGGCTTGTTCAAGCATTCGCGACCTACGCTGAAATTCCTTATATCAAAATAGATCCGCGCGACATTACAAGTGATGCGCTCAATAAGATACCCGAACGCATCGCCAGACAATACAGTGCTGTCCTCTTTAAGATCGATGAAGATGGCCTCGAGCATCTTGCCATGGAAGATCCTGACGATGTTCAGGCGCTCAACTTTATCCAAAAGCAAATTGGCGAGAACGTCAAAGTCTACATCGCCACCCACGAAAATATCCTATCGTGCCTTGAGAATTACCGCGGTGACGTAAATGAAGAGCTTAACGAAGTTATTGATATCCAACGTGATGACAATGACTCGCAAGATGTCACCGAAGCCGACGTTGCTGAAGATTCACCTATCGCTCAAACCGTCAACCTCTTGCTCGAGTATGCCATCCGCTCAAGCGCCAGCGATATTCACATTGAACCACGTGAAGATTTTGTACAAATTCGCTATCGCATCGACGGCGTCCTCAAAGAAGTCAATCGCCTGCCGCGCAACGTGCTCGGCGCACTCGTGAGTCGCATCAAGATTCTCTCAAACCTTAAAATTGACGAACGACGTGTGCCGCAAGATGGTCGTTTCAAGATCAACGTCGGCGGCAAGCAATACGCGCTTCGTGTCAGCACACTGCCAATTGCCGATGGCGAAAAGATAGTCATGCGTATTCTTGACGAATCAAACCAGGCCGTTACACTCCAGCAGCTTGGATATTGGGGCCGATCACTATCTGTCATCGAAGTTGCCCTCACCGAGCCAAACGGCATGGTGCTCGTAACCGGCCCAACCGGTTCTGGTAAGTCAACCAGTCTCTTTAGTGTCCTGACAAGGCTTAACACTCCTGATGTCAATATATCGACCATCGAAGATCCGGTCGAATATAAAATTCCAGGCGTCAATCAAACTCAAACCAACGCCAAAGCCGGCATGACTTTTGCCTCTGGCCTGCGTGCCCTCCTCCGCCAAGACCCAAACATCATCATGGTAGGTGAGGTCCGTGACGGCGAGACAGCAAACCTTGCTGTGCAAGCCGCCCTTACCGGGCACCTTGTCTTTAGTACGCTCCACACCAATAACGCTGCGACCTGCTTGCCACGTCTACTCGACATGGGTATCGAACCGTTTTTGATTGCAAGTACTGTCAAGGCCGTCGTCGGACAACGTCTTGTTCGTCGCCTCTGTACAAATTGCCGTCAAAGCCACGAGCCGTCAGAGGATGAAAAGCAAGCGATCGTACATCTTTTCTATCTTAAGGATGGCCAAGGCTTCAAACGCATCCACGAACTCGAACAGCAAGCAGCTGAACAGAAAGTTGGTGGCGAAACACCTCTTAGTACGACCGACGACACTATCAAGGTACTATGGAAAGCCTCGCCTGAAGGCTGTGAGGAATGTAACCATACCGGCTTTAAGGGACGTATCGGTATTTACGAGGTACTCGGCAATAGCGTACCAATGCAAAAGCTCATTGTCGCCAACGCAACCAGTAATCAAATCCAGGATCTCGCCATTGATGAAGGCATGACAACCATGCAAACCGACGGTCTCGTTAAGGCCCTCCGTGGAAATACGACAGTTGAAGAAGTTCTCAGGGTCACGAAAGAATAAACCATGGCTACTTTTAACTACACAGCCACAAATGCCCAAAACCATACCATCACGGGCTCACTCGAAGCGGCCGACCGCTCTTCTGTTATTGCCGCCCTTGCTAAGCAAAATCTTCGCCCAATCAGCATCAAAGATGGCTCATCAAGCAAAAATCAGTTCAGCCTCAATGACCTCCTAGGTGGCAATAAAGTAAAAGCCGATGACATTGTCATGTTTACGCGTCAGTTAAGCGCAATGATTAGTGCTGGCGTCCCTATTCTGCGTGCCCTTACTTCCCTTGGCGATCACGCCGAGAGCCCCGCGCTTAAAAAGATCATTGGCAATGTTGTCAAAGACGTCCAGGGCGGTTCACCCCTAGCCGACGCGCTTGGAAAGTACCCAAATACCTTCAGTGACGTGTACGTCAACATGGTGCGTGCCGGAGAGGCCGCGGGTATCCTCGACGACATCCTTAAGCGTCTCGCGCTTCAGCAGGAAAAAAATGCTGCAATTCGCAAAAAAGTAAAGAGTGCGATGACCTATCCAATGGTACTCATTTTTATCACCATCCTTGCCTTCTTCGGTCTGATGATCTTCGTTATTCCAATGATCGGTAAAACAATCAAGGATCTCGCCGGACCAGATGCGTCACTGCCGGTCATTACTCAGATAATGCTCGGGATTAGTGGCTTTATGATCAGTTATTGGTACATACTTCTCCCAATTTTGATCGGTGCCGTTATTGCCCTACTCCGCTACCTTAAAACTCCGATTGGCAAAGCACAGTTTCATCATATTATCCTCAAGCTACCAGGCATCAAGACAATCATCCGCAAGCTTGCCGTTGCACGTTTTGCGCGTACCTTCTCAGCCCTCATGGGTGCTGGTGTTGCCGTGCTTGAAGCACTTGACGTCACAGCTCGAGCCATTGGTAACACTGTCTACGAAAAGGCCTTAAAAGACGCAGCCGAGCAGGTAAAAAACGGTAAACAACTATCTGAAATTATTGAAGCTGACACCGAGCTATGGCCAGCTATTGTTGCCCAAATGCTGTCCGTCGGCGAGGAAACCGGCCAAACAGATACTGTGCTTGTCAAAGTAGCTGACTTCTACGAAGAAGAAGTCGACGTAGCGATTGATGGACTCAGCTCAATCATCGAGCCGGTCATGATCGTTGTCATGGGTGGCATGGTCGGACTTATCGCGGCAAGTGTCATGTCGCCTATTGCTGGTCTTGCAAATCAGATTAAAGGCTAGTAGATTTTTATCATGCTCATGGTATACTAAAATAAGTATTTAAGTGGGCATCAATGGCAAAATTATTCTATCAAGACAAGCCAATTATCGGACTCGATATCAGTCAGACTGGTATCAAGGTTATGTCGATTGACGCCAAAAAATGGCTAGTACATGGCTATGGCTCAATCGACCTCGATCCAACGCGCGTTTTAGCGTCGCTTGAAGGCGACGATACATACCTGACCGAGAACTTGCAACTCCTTTTGAAGGACAAAATTGTCGGCACGCTCTCAAGCGACCACGTCGTTCTTGGCGTACCAACCGCGCGAACCTTCTCGCGTACGTTCACTATTCCCGTCTCCGCAGAAAGCACATTAAAGGATGCTGTTGAGATTGAAGTCGATCAGTATGTCCCTATTCCAATTGGCCTACTATACGTCGATTACGAAATCATCAAACGTACAAAGACCGACCTCACTGTCTTGATGTGCGCCGTGCCAAAAACGCTCATCGACAAAATCACCGCTACCGTCAAAGACGCCGGCCTCAATATCAGCATGATCGAACCAGGTATTAGTGCTGTCGCACGCGTCTTGGAGGCGACAGAAGAGGGTCACTTGCCGACAGTAATTGTTGACATCGGCCCGGCTACTACAGACATTGCTGTCCTCGACGGATCGATTCGCGTGACCGGCGGACTTGGCGTCGGCGGCAACACGTTTACACTCGATATCGCCAAAAAATTAGGGGTGCCGCTTGAAAACGCCCATCAGCTCAAGGTTCTCAACGGACTTAATGCAGGGCCACGACAGGAAAAAATCACCACCGCGCTTCGCCCAAGCCTCCAGCGCATTGTCGTCGAAACACGCAAGGTGATCCGCTACTACAATGAGCGCCTCAGTGACGACCGCAAGCTAGAACAAGTTATTATCGTGGGCGGTGGCAGTAACGTCCCTGGGATTGGCGATTACTTCACCAATGAACTCGTTATGCCAGCTCGAGTTGCCAGTCCATGGCAACAGCTTGACTTTGCAAAGTTGCCACAACCGGCCAAACAATTCCGACCACGCTACATCACGGTTGCCGGCCTTGCCAGTATTGACCCGAAGGGAATCTGGAAATGATAAATCTACTTCCACTCGAAGAGAAGCGACAGATTCAAGCTGCGCGCACAAATGTACTCCTGTTTCGATATGCCCTGCTTACTGCGTGCGTCATGGTCGCTACCGGCCTAATGGTCGGAGCAGGCTTCGTTATCATGAACACAAGCAAGGCTGAGGCTGAAAAGAAAATTGCCCTAAATGCAAGCAAGGCCAGCTCGTATAAGTCAGTACAAGCAGAAGCCGAAACATTTCGCGCAAATCTCTCAACGGCAAAAACGATCCTCGACAAAGAGGTTAATTACACAAAGGTGATTCTTGCCATTGCCCAGACGCTACCAGCTGACGTCACACTCGACAACCTCGATCTCGATGCAAATACGTTCGGCACGCCTTTTGTCCTTTCGGCCAAGGCGAAAAGCTATGACGGTGGCCTCGCTCTAAAGTCGGCCTTGGAAAAGTCAGATGTATTCAGTAACGTATCACTGCAAGGTATGACCATCGCAGCCTCAGATACCGGCTACCCAGTGAGCGTCCAGTTAAACGTTACGATAAATAAGGATGTGGCAAAATAATGGCTACTACAAAAAAAATGACAGCAACGAAGCTTCGTATCATTTTAAGTGTGATCATTTTCTTAATCGCGGCAATGAGCATTGCTGGTTTCGCGTTCCTCAGCGGCTCCCTAAAACAATACGCCGATGAAGTAAGCAAGATAAATGGCGAAGCTCAAGCAAGCGACACTAATATTCAATCGCTTCAAAAAACACAAGCAGAACTTGAAAAATATAAAGATACCGCAGTGCGCGCCCAGAGCATCGTTTCCGAGAGCGCCAGCTACCAGTACCAAGATCAGATCACGCGGGATCTTAACAACTACGCAGCCCAAGCGGGCCTTGCGATCACTGGGTTTACATTCGACTCGACCGCAACAGCAGCTGCACCTGCCGCACCTACGACCGGCACTGCCACTACCCCCGCAGCACCATCAGCACCAGCCGGACTTAATTCAAAAACCGTTACAATCCAGCTCGAGTCCTCGGTCCCCTATAAAAGCCTCCTCACTTTCATGAACATGATCGAGGGGAATCTCACCAAAATGCAGATTGCCAAAGTAACGCTATCCAAATCTTCTGATAACGACGAGAACGTTGCCGGTCAGACATTGGCTATTGAGGTCTACGTAAAGTAATACTATGAATAACATTTCACTCAACGAACTACCAAAACAACTATCAAATCTGCTCCATCGCTACCATATAGTCACATTCGCATTGATCGTACTTGGCGGCATGGCAGTGGCCATCTTCCTTCTCAATAATATCCTTCAGACATCTTCACAGCCTGGAGAAGGCTCAGGAATCAGCTCGAGCTTTGATACAGATACAATTAACCGAGTTAATGAACTAAAAGCAAGCACAGATGCGCCAGAAACTATGTCATTTCCAACCGGCCGCATCAATCCCTTTGTTGAGTAAGCTAACAAAAACGCTTATACTATAGATATGCTACTTCTCGGTTCTCGACTTCTCGGCGTACCTATTATGGGACTACAGACAGGTACTGCGCTTGCACGCACATCTCGCGCAGTTATTGACCCTCGCAACCTTACTATCGTCGCATACGAACTCTCTGGTCCTCTTCTTGACCGCCAGCCCTCACTGCTGCGAATAGTCGACATTCGAGAGCTGAGCGACATAGGAATGATTGTTGATTCTAGCGACGAATTCATCACGCCCGATGACGTTATTAAAATTCAATCCGTATATAATCTTAATTTTAATTTAGTCGGCCTCAATGTCATCGATGATAAAAAGCACAAACTTGGTAAAATCACCTCATACACCCTAGAAGCGACAAGCTTCGTCATCGAGCAGCTCAACGTCAAGCGCCCACTCTTGAAAAGTCTTGGCGACACAGAGCTTCTGATTCACCGTTCGCAAATCATTGAAATCAACGACACAACTGTCGTAGTCCGCTCTACCGAGGACAAAGCGCACGAGCCAGTCGCTCAGGCGATCCGCAGCTACAGCAACCCCTTCCGCGGAGGCACACCACAGCCTGAAGCGGCCACTACTCGCCAAAACTAATCCTCTGTTTTATCAAGAGCGGCTGATATGTCATCGTAAGAAAAGCCCTGACGTGCCAAGTACTGCATCAATTTCTGCCTGTCAGGGTAGCGGGCTCTTTTTTTGGCAATAACCTTCTGAAGTTCGTCATCATCGCTACGATCTGATTCGCTCAAAAACCGCTCAATGATCGTCGATTCCACACCCTTTGCACGAAGTTCCGCCTGCAGCTTGCGACGACTCGCGCCTTTTGTAAGGCTCCGGTTTTCTACCCAGTAGCGAGTAAACTTTTCGTCATCGATGTAGCCTTTTTCAGTCAAGCGGTCAAACACCCGTGCGGTCACCTCAGGCGATATTCCTTTTTTGACATCACCGGTTTTCGTACGAGTATCTCGCGTCTTTTTGAATAAATAATCTTTCACCTCTCTGGCGCTATGCGGACGCATAAGACAATATTCGAGCGCACGGACGTAGACTTTTCCAAAGACACCCTCCTGCTCAAGGGCTGTCAGCTCTTCATCGCTATATTCCTGTCCCACTTTAAGCCCAAGGTCGGCATACTGAAATATATCGAGTGAAAATCGATATTTACCATCAACCATCACGTTGACGCGATTCTTGTCTTTTTGCTGCGCAGTAATAGCGGTTATTTTCATATCTTTAGTATAGCAATGTTAAAACACTACCTCGATCAGAAATACACACCCCAGCTTTCATTTCTCTCGTCTCGTGGTGCTATAATCATGTTATGACAGCAGATACACAACCACAACCAGCCACCACAGATCCAGCTCCGCAGACAACCCCACTCTACCAAGATGGGCGTTATACTAAATTTTATTTAACAATGCTCATCCTTAGCACGATCGGAACAGCACTGGGACTCTTCGGTCTATTCACAGTTCCTCAATCACTTAACGAACTCAATACCAATCCAGCACTCTCAATCGTTAGCCTCTTTGAGTCTCTCGTCATTCTTCCTGTCGCAATTGTAGCGCTCGTCCTTCTCTGGAAAAAGAAACTACTCGGTCTTTGGCTCAAGCTTGGAACCTACGCAGCCTCGCTCCTTAGTGTCGCCGTTAGTCTTTTCTTTATCAATGACATCCTCAAGCAGTCTATCGATATTGCCGTGAAGGACATACCAGCAAATGACGCTAGCCGAGAGTTTATCACTTCGTTCACGACTACTGCACTCTACGGCAGCCTGATACTCACTGTTGTTATCAGCCTCACCTTTAGCCTCCTCTGGTGGTTCGCATGGAAAAACCAAGCAGCAGCTGACGCACAGAAGTAACCATTACATAGTTCATATAAAAATACCCCGCTCGTTGCGGGGTATTTTTATACAGAAAGCACTAACCATACTTATGCTTCGGCTTCGGCAACTTTCGCGCGGACTTTCGTATCAATCTCGGCGAGTACTTCAGGATTCTCTTTCAAGTAGATCTTACTTGCTTCGCGACCCTGTCCGATCTTAGCATCATTATAGTCAAACCAGGCACCGGCCTTGCCAACAATATTATGTAGCACCGCAAGGTCAAGCACGTCGCCTGTCTTTGAAATACCCTCATTGTACATAATATCGAATTCAGCCACGCGGAAAGGAGGAGCAATTTTGTTCTTCACGACCTTTACCTTTGTGCGGTTGCCGATGATATCTTCACCATTCTTAATCTGACCCGTTCGACGAATATCAAGACGAACTGACGCATAAAACTTCAGTGCATTACCACCAGTAGTGGTTTCCGGGTTACCAAACATCACACCAATTTTCATACGAATCTGGTTGATGAAGATAACTGTCGTCTTGCTCTTGTTGATAATCCCAGTCAGCTTACGAAGTGCTTGGCTCATCAAACGTGCTTGAAGGCCCATGTGGCTATCACCCATGTCGCCGTCAATCTCAGCCTGAGGCACAAGTGCTGCAACAGAGTCGACAACGACAAGATCAACAGCATTTGAGCGTACAAGCGTTTCCGCAATCTCGAGCGCCTGCTCACCGTTATCTGGCTGCGACACAAGCAGATTATCAGTATCAACACCAAGCTTACGCGCATACGCTGGATCAAGTGCATGCTCTGCATCGATGAATGCGGCCGTACCGCCCTGCTTCTGAATCTCTGCAATAGCGTGGAGTGTCAGCGTTGTCTTACCTGAGCTTTCAGGGCCATAAATCTCGATAATACGGCCACGCGGGTAGCCACCACCAAGCGCTAGGTCAAGTGATAGCGCGCCAGATGACACTAGCTCAACATCTACCGTCTTTGTATCACCAAGTCGACGGATTGCACCGTCGCCAAATTGCTTATTGATTTGCTCCTGGGCAAGCCCAAGTGCTTTTAATTTTCCCTCACTTGCCACTGGCTTTTCGCCAATTGCGGCCTTTTCAGACTTTTTCGCTGCCATATCAGTCCCCTCTCTTAAAATCTATTTCTATTATACGTCCCCCCGGCAAAATTTGCTACAACAGCAGCAATAAGACTGTGCTGTGTGCCGTTGGAGCATTACCTCACGGAAGCAGCCTTTTCGCTCGTTTTCTCGTGGTATAATAAAGTTAATGAAACGTGCTCACGGATTTACTATTATTGAACTGCTTGTTGTTATCGTGTTTCTTGCCGCTATTGGCGTGATTTTCTTTATTCAAAAGAATAATCTCCAAATCGCTGGTCGCGACGAACAGCGCAAGATCGCTATCAATACCATCCACTATAGCCTCGAGGAGTCGTTCTTTGCAAAAAACAAATACTACCCAGTATCGATAGATGAGAAAGTTCTCACAACCGTACCTGCGGAGCTTTTTACCGATCCGTTCGGCGTTAAACTTGGCGAAAGTGCGTCCAACTACCGCTATGAAGCACTTAACTGCACCGACGATAAGTGCAAGGGCTACAGCTTACGTACAACTCTCGAAAACGAAGCCGACTTCGTTAAAACAAATCGCTCAAATTAACTCTACTCAGCGTCAACTGGACGCCCAAGCTTAAAAGCTTCGACTGCATTATTTAGCAGCGCGATCTGCTTTTTTGGATTGGACACATAATTAAACCGGTAAGTGGTTTCATCCCCCTCGGTAGATAGACGGATGGAACCATAATCAAGGATGCTCTGCAGCACACCTTCTTGGCGAAAGCTCGCATCTTCGATATTACCTAGGCTCACTGTTTGCTCGTGCCGTGAGAAAAGGCTAAATTGAACCTCTTGAATCACACTTTCATTTGTTAGGAAGAATTTATTTGCAAGGTACACATACACCACCGCAAAACCACCGAAGGCCACGGCTATAATGAGTGCAACGATCGGAAAGAACACTTCCTGAAGCGTCGGAAGTGCGAACGTCGTACTACTCGATGCAATTGCCTCATAACTAAACAAGAGGAAGAATAAGAGACCGAGCAAAAGTGCCGTCACTGCAATGGGCACAACTAAACCAATCGGATGACGACGCACGGCACTGATGATATATTCTGCATCACTAAGATTCAAGAAAGGATACTGTTGCATAGAGGCATCATGTCTCGCCTTTACCTCAGGGCTTATATCGTACTGCACCGGTTCAACCGAGCGAGCAACATGAACAATTTGCGGTGTTGCAGGTGGCGTGCTAGGTGCAGCTTGCACAGGAGGATGCGCATAAAGGGGGCGACCCTGCGCGTCATAGGCAACAGGCTGATTGTAGTCGTGAGGAATCGCAGATGGCTGTTCGGTTTTCATGCTTATATTATAGCAATATTACGCTACATTTACCTCTGCTATGGGGTGTACTCGCCCCAAGTGCTTATACGCCTTTGCCGTCACGCGTCGCCCGCGCGGTGTGCGTTCAATAAATCCGAGCTGTAATAGATATGGTTCATAAAAGTCTTCGATAGTCGTAGCCTCATCGCCAGTTAGTGCCGCAATCGTATTAAGGCCAACTGGATTATCTCCATAGTTATCGATGATACTTAGCAAAAGATTGCGATCAGCCGGATCAAGTCCGAGCTCATCAACCTCCAGAAGCTCCAGCGCTTTTGTTGTCGTCACTGTATCTATAACGCCATCACCATTCACATCAGCATAATCACGAACACGTTTTAAGAGACGGTTAGCGATACGCGGCGTCAGGCGGGCACGAGTTGAGAGCATCTGCGAAGCCTCGGGGTGAATTTTGCTCTCAAGAATAGAGCTCGCACGCGTAATAATCTGTCCAATTTCATCGGCTGTATAAAACTCAAGTCGGTGGATGAGTCCAAAGCGATCGCGCAGCGGTGCCGCAAGAGCACCAGTTCGGGTTGTCGCACCAATAACAGTAAACTTAGGTAGGTCAAGACGAACACTACGTGCGGCCGGCCCCTTGCCAATCACGATATCAAGCTTAAAATCTTCCATGGCGCTATATAGCACCTCCTCGACCGCACGCGAAAGACGGTGGATCTCGTCAATAAATAGAATGTCACCATCGGCTAGATTTGTTAGGATGCTCGCAAGGTCTCCTGCACGCTCAATCGCCGGACCAGCCGTAACCCGAATATTTTTGCCCATTTCGTTAGCAATCACCGTCGCCATCGTCGTCTTGCCAAGCCCTGGAGGGCCATACAGGAGCACATGATCAACCGGTTCACTACGGGCCTTAGCGGCGTCAATGGCAAGTTTCAAATTTCGCTTTAAGCGATCCTGTCCAATATAGTCCACAAACGTTTGCGGGCGAAGGGTTACTTCAATCTGCTGCTCATCGACGTCTTCGTCGTGAGTGCTTGTGTCAACTATTCGTTCTATTGCCATAATCTTCTTCTATTATAACAGCTATAGCGCCATAGCTTCTGCGATTTGCAACTGCACGTCCCGAGATACAACATGTTTAGTGCGCTCTTTTGGTGGGATTAACTCAGTATCGTAAAATGTCTCCCCGGCAAATTCAACTGGCCGGGTATATCGAGGATGCAAATGCCAATGCACATGAGTAGGCTGATCAGCTACGACGGCATTATTCATAAGACACGACCAATTAAAATGACTTGGCGCAAATGCCCTTCTTGCGCCATCCTCAAGACGCTTCATGACATCATGCAGTTCATTCCAGTCATCGGTCAACAGGTCACTTATTGACTCTTTATGCTCGAGTAAGGTCACAAATGACTTTCCAAGAAAACGCTGATCAGGGTCGAGCACCACGCGCCAGCGCTTAGTTTCAAACACAAGCACATCCTGACCATTGTTGTTATTTGCAAGAATCGGACAGATTTCGCAGGTCACCGCGCTACTATCCCTTGAGCGCCTGGGTCACTCGATCGGCCGTTGAAAGCTCGGTTGAGATACTCTCAAGCGCACGCGTAGCATCATTTAGGCTATATCCTAGCGCCATCAACGCCTCAAGCGCCTCATCAGTATGCGAGATCGGTTGCGCAACGCCAGTCGTCGTATTGTTATCGTAGTACAGTGGCATGCCAACCTTATCAGAAAGATCCACCACAACACGCTCGGCCGTTTTCTTACCCACGCCACTCGCTTTTGTGATATACGTAGCGTCGCTATTGGCAATTGCATTACGGACCACTTCGCTTTCATCAAGGCTCAAAATAGCAAGCGCTGCCTTAGGGCCAACACCTTGCACCGTAATAAGCATTTCAAATAGCTTTTTTGCCGCCAAACTCGTAAATCCAAATAGCTCCTGAGACTGTTCGCGAATATGGTGATGCGTATAAAACTTTACCGGTTCGTTTAAAAGTGCGTGCTCAAAGTCCCCCCGAGCCACTGATACTTCATATCCTACGCCGTTAACGTCAACGATGACGGATGAATTAAATTTTTCTGCTACTACCCCTGAGACATGTGCAATCATATTATTTATTATCGCACACTCCGCACGAAAAGCTCATCACTACGGGTTTGAGGGAGTGGTCGGACCCGATGGAGATGCAGGATCGGTTGGAGTCGCAGGATCCTGTTCATCCGGAGGAGTTTCTTCTTCCGGAGGGGGCGCCGCGCTATCCTTTTCTGCCTGTTTGGCAGCATCCTCAGCAGCCTTTTCGGCGGCCTTCTTGGCTTCTTCCTCGCGCTTGCGCTCTTCTTCCTTCGCCTTTTCACGAGCCTTATCTTCATCTTCTGTATTTACGGTACAGCGATTAGTCGGCAGAGCAGTCGTGAGGAAATATTCGCTATACACACCCCTGCCAGCTGTATTCGCAAGACCACCGTTGGACGTACACACATTACGCTTTGTCACCCCGCTAGGCACGGTAAATTCTGTATTGCTGCTTCCCTCAAGGGCCGCTTTCATGGTATTCATCCAAATCGGTCCGGCCATATCAGAACCGCCAGATTGCATAATTGTATTATCATTATTTCCAACCCACACGCCAATTGCTATTTGCGGCGTATAGCCGATAGTCCAAGCATCTTTAGAGTCGTCAGTCGTTCCCGTTTTCACCGCAACTGTACGACCAGGGACGGTTAGAGCACTTCCGAACATTGGTGCCCGAGCGTTGTTATCAGATAGAATGCTCGATAGCAAGTAGGCACCCTCTTTACTGATAACTTCCTTGCTCGTTTCCTTTGCCTTGAATATATTGTCATCAAATTTATTGTTAATCTGGCGCACGGTCGTCGTGCTAAATTGCTGGCCTTGGTTTGCATAGGCCGCGTAGGCATTTGTCATTTCAATCAGAGGCACTTCAGCTGAACCGATCGCAAGCGACAGCCCATAGTCAGTATCGTCTTTTAAGGTCGTGATGCCCATTTTCTTTGCCGCAGCAATCGAATTATCCAAACCTACCTTTTGCATTACTTTTACTGCTGGAATATTGAGCGAGCGAGCTAGTGCGCTACGAGCAGTGACATTGCCATAGTACATTCTCGTGGCATTTTGTGGCCTATACCCGCCAAAGTCAGTTGCCTCGTCCTTCAAAATCGTTGCTGGCGTAATAACACCTCGCGCCAGTCCGTCCGCATAGTAAATTGACTTAAATGTCGAGCCCGGTTGGCGCGGCGTCGTTACCATATTGACCTTACCGAAGGTTTGATTATTCCAGTCAGCACTTCCCACAAGCGCGCGAATTTCACCCGATGTTGGATCGATAGCGATACCGCTCGCGTTTGATCCATCATTAGCCTGAATGTGGTCGAGATGATTTGCAATATTCTCAGTGAGTTTTCTCTGAAGGTTCAAATCAAGTGTTGTGCGCACTTGATAGCCCGAACGAGTCACTCGCTCTTCGCCGTATTTTTCATACAGTTCGTTGAGCACCATCTGGGTAAAATGTGGTGCGATATTCGAGGTACTTAAAGATTCCGCCTCATGATACACTAACTGTTCTGCAAGCGCAGCCTGCTTCTCAGCCTCTGTAATATACTCATTTTTCACCATGCGATCCAACACCACCTCTTGGCGCTCCTTGGCAAGCTCAGGGTCGCCACTGATTGGTGAGTAGTTCGCTGGTGCTGGCAAAAGACCAATAAGCATTGCGCTCTCAGCGAGCGTAAGATCGGCAGCCGATTTATCGAAATACGTCTTAGCCGCGTCCTCAATACCAAATGCACCCTCGCCATAATAGACGGAGTTAAGATACATACTCAGAATTTCATCTTTGGAATACGTGCGTTCAATAGCAATTGATACCGACAGCTCCTGGTACTTTCGCAAATAATTACGGTCCTCACTCAGGAGGGTATTTTTTGCAAGCTGCTGAGTGAGCGTCGATCCGCCATACTCTGTTGCCCCAGAGGTGAAGTTGGCATATAGCGCACCGAGCATGCTGCCGATCGAGAAACCAGGATGATCATAGAACCCCTTATCCTCAGAGGCAATAAGTGCGTGCTCGGTGTTGTCGGATATAGCATCGAGCGACAGTTGCTCACGATGCTCCGCTCGCCCTGTTCGATAAAACGCCTCACCGCTCTTATCCATCAGTACGATACCTGTATTGTTACGGTTCATTAGACGTTCTTTATCGGCAATATCACGCGCAAAGTAGGCGTATGTAGCCAGCGGCGTGACAATTAAAAATACAAGTATCGGTCCGCCAATAACTAGTGCCTTCTTTGGCTTACTTAGCCCCTTGAACCACGCCCAGCGCCGACGCACATAACGCTTAGCTTTTTGCAGGGGTGTTAATCGTTTGGTGTATTTTCCTTGACGAATCATCTATTCCATTATACCATTCCTGCGCAAAATAGGTCCTTTAGGATGTATTTTGCGCCCCCACAAATAGCATTAGCTCAGCCAATCCTCATGGTATATAATTGAAATCACATAAACAAAAGGAGATCCTTTCATGTCACCAACCGACCAGCAGCCAGAGGCGTCAGCACCTGCCCAGCAACCAACTCAACCGGCGCAGCCAGCCCAGCAGGTAGTATATGCGCAACCGCGTCCAAACGGCTTTGCAGTAACCGCCCTTGTACTTGGTATTGTCGGCTTCTTACTCGGCTGGACCGGTGTTATCGGGCTCATCATCGGTGTACTTGCACTCGTCTTTGGTATTCTAGCCATCATCAAACACCAAAACAAAGGCATGGGTGTTACCGGTATCGTTCTCGGTGGACTTACTGTAGCATTTTCGCTCGTATGGCTTCTTTTCCTAGCTGCATTCATCAACTCAGCCGGCACACAGATAAACGAAATGGCTGAAGCTACAAAAAATCGCGAGGCAAACCAAGCTGCTATTTACGATAAAATCTCAAACGGCATGACAAAAGCCGAAGTTGAAGCAGCGACAGGTCATGAATCAGGCAGCTGTGTCGTGTCAGAAGTCGAAGGTCTTCCAAAGAGTGAAACATGCAATTACGGTGACGTTGTTAAAGACGGCATCATAGGCGTTACATACTCAGACGACAAAGTAACCGCAAAAACGAAGCTCTAGTAGCTCTTTTCAAAAATAAAAATACGCCGCGAACTTGCGGCGTATTTTTATTGGATTCGACTCATCATCGCGTAGGTGACGGCAGCAGCTAGGGCGTCGGCGCAGTCATCTGGCTTTGGCACGTCGCGTAGCCCAAGCTGAATCCGCACCATTTCTTGCACCTGCTTTTTATCCGCCTTGCCGTAACCCGTCAGCGTTTGCTTTATCTGGAGCGGCGTATATTCAGCGATCGCCAGGCCGCCTTGGTGCCCAGCAAGCATCGCCACGCCGCGGGCATGCGATACGCTCATAGCCGTGGTGACATTCTTAGCGAAGAAGAGTTTCTCGATCGACATTACCGTCGGTTTCGTTTCGGCAATAATGCCCGTCAGGCCGTCATAAATATCCGCCAGGCGAATTTCAAGTGGCGTATGCGCTGGTGTCGTAATCACCCCAGCAGTCACCATCTTGGTTTTTCCATTCACGTAGTCCACCACCCCAAAGCCAAGGATGCCAGTGCCCGGATCGATACCAAGAATTCTCATTC
>CAMPKW010000013.1 GCA_946887425.1 uncultured Candidatus Saccharibacteria bacterium
GCGGTGTTGCAAACTTCGAGCGGCGGTGGTGGGTATGGTCACGTGGCTGTCGTGGAGAGCATCAGTGCAAATGGCGATGTCACTATTTCAGAAATGAACTATATGGGCAATAATATCGTCAGTTCTCGAACGATTCCAGCAGGTTCAGCTTCCTCGTTTAACTACATTCACTAGGTCAATTCTGCCGTTTATCAATCGCCTCTGTTAAAACAGGGGCGATTTTGCTATAATAAATATAATTATGTTCGTCGACACAGCAAAAGTATTCATTCAGGCCGGTAAAGGCGGTAACGGAAACGTTTCGTTCCGTCATGAGATATACATTGATAAAGGTGGTCCAGACGGTGGTGACGGCGGTAAAGGTGGCGACGTTGTATTTGAAGCATCCGAGAATGTTAATACGCTGATAGATTTTCGTTTTAAACCAGAGCTAAAAGCTGCTCCTGGTAAGAATGGCTCGAAACAGAACATGCGCGGTAGGTCTGGTGCTGATTTTGTTGTTAAGGTTCCTATGGGCACGATCGTTAAGCGTAATGGTGAGGCTATTGCCGATCTTACAGAGAATGGCCAACGAGTGGTGATTGCAAAGGGTGGCGATGGTGGATTTGGAAATGCGCATTTCAAATCTTCAGTGCGTCAAACTCCTCGTATTGCTGAGCTTGGTGAGCTTGGTGATACATTCGAGGCTGAGCTAGAGTTGAAACTACTAGCTGATGTCGGACTTGTCGGTTTCCCAAATGCCGGTAAGTCAACCTTCCTTTCGGTTGTAAGCAACGCGCGGCCAGAGATTGCCGACTATGCCTTTACGACACTTTCCCCGAACCTGGGAGTCGCTGATATTGACAGTAGTAGTTTGCTTATCGCTGACATTCCTGGACTTATTGAGGGCGCAAGTGAGGGTAAGGGGCTTGGGGATGCATTCTTGCGTCACGTGGAGCGTACGGCTGTTTTACTGCATCTCATCGATATCTACACGGATGATATCGCTGCGGCATATACGACTATTCGCACTGAACTTGAGCGTTACAGCCCAGAACTCACAACTCGTCCTGAGGTTATTGCTCTGACGAAGGCTGAAGGTATGGATGAGGAGATTGTCGATATGCAGCGGGACGCCGTCAAGGCGGTCGCTGGTGAATCAGTTGAAGTGTTTGTCGTCTCGTCAAGCGCGCATCAAGGGCTTACGGAAGTGCTTCGAGCGCTTCGAGATAAAGTCCAGGCGGTACGCGCAGCGGCGCGTGAGAAGGAAGAATTTGAGCTTGATACTGACGATGATGATATTGAAACTATTTCGCTTGGCCAAAATCAAATTGCCGAAGCGTGGACGGTTGAAAAAGATGCCGAGACGGGTATCTTCACTGTTCGTGGTGAAAAAATTGAAAAGTTTGCTCGCAGGACAAACTTTGACGGCTTTGAAAATGTAAATCGACTTCGTGATATTATGGGCAAAATGGGCATCAATCACGAACTATCTCGCGCTGGTGCGGTGGGCGACAGTATTATTCGTATTGGCGACAGCGAATTTACTCTACTTGAGCAATAGGTAAAGTAGCACTCCTTCACATATTTGCGCGGCAAGACTGAACGCAAAAGGCGCAAAGGAGCTGCTATACTAAAGATAATGCCTAAAACATTCTTTTTCTACGATCTTGAAACCTCCGGCCTGAATGCTCGTGATGCGCGCATTATGCAATTTGCTGGTATTCGCACTGATATGGAACTCAACCCAATTGGTGAACCATATAACGTGTTTGTGCGTCTAAACGACGATACCCTCCCAAGCCCCGAAGCCTTAATGGTGACCGGCATTACACCGCAGCAAACCGTAGCCGATGGCTATAGTGAAGCTGAATTTTCAAAGCTCTTGATCGAAGAGATATTCACACCCGATACGATCGCCACTGGTTTTAATAGCATTCGTTTTGACGATGAGTTTGTCCGTCATCTGCTATGGCGTAACTTTTACGATCCATACGAATGGTGCTGGAAAGATGGACGATCGCGATGGGACCTGCTCGATGTTGTACGAATGACGAGGGCGCTGCGCCCCGAGGGCATTGTATGGCCAGTGGTGGACGGTAAGGCAAGCAATCGCTTGGAGCTCCTCACGCAACTCAACGGCATTGATCATTTCAAGGCACATGATGCGCTAAGTGATGTTGAAGCCTTGATTGCGGTGACGAAACTGATCAAAGAGAAGCAGCCTCAGTTGTATGATTATCTTTTGAGGCTGCGTGACAAAACTGAAGTGAAGAAATTGGTTAACCTTGATGATAAAAAACCGTTTGTGTATACGAGTGGTCGCTATGATGCGGAGCACGATAAAACAACGGTGGCGTTTCCATTAACGTCTGGAAAAAATGGCAATGTTATTGTCTACGATTTACGTTACAACCCTGCTGAAGTAGTAAACTTGAGTCCGGATGAGCTAAGAAAGAAGTTTTACGCCAGTTGGCAAGAGCGTCAGACGGATGATTTTGTGAAGCTTCCGATTAAGGAGCTGCAATATAATCGTTCGCCAGCCGTAGCGCCGTTGGGTGTACTTGAGCAGAATGAAGGCTGGAGTCGTATCCATCTTGATCAAAAGACGATTGAGGAGCATAAGACGGCGCTGCTATCAGCGCCGCATTTTGCTGAAAATATTCGAACGCTATTTGAGAATAGGACTGAGTTTGCTAAATCCGCCGATGTTGAGGCGCAGTTGTACGATGGCTTTGTTGGCGATCGCGATCGTTTACGAATTGAAACAATCCGAAATGCGAGTGAGAGAGAGCTTGCGGATTTTCACCCGACTTTTGCTGACGAACGACTTGAGCCGCTTTTGCTGCATTATAAGGCACGTAATTTTGCAAAAGCACTTAGCCAGGATGAAGCGCGCGCTTGGGAGGCGTGGCGTAGCGCTCGAATTACGAAGCAATTACCGAGTTTTATGAAGTCTTTGCAGGCACTGGCTATTAAAGAGCAGGGCGAAGATAAGCAGTTTATTCTCCAGGAATTGCAGCTATGGGCAGAGAGTATTTTGCCAATCGACATGTCAGATCAAGACAGTAGCGAAGACGTTTAGATTTGGCCGAATCGGCGACGGGGCATGCGCGCTTTGTGGGCAAGGTGTTTTTTGAGTAGGCGGCGGATTGCGGTTGTATGTTGCATTTTTGTAACGACAATACTGGCGATGATGAGTACGGTAGTTATGGTGAGTAGGACGAGCATGACTGAAGCGGGTATGCTGTAAGATGTACCTGGAATCTGACCCATCAGTAGAAACATAATGAGCGCATTCAAGATGCCGGAATATATCAAAAATACGGCTATAAATAAGGTGGCGGTTGTGGTGATAATGTGTTTTTTCATGTTATTTCCTAAGCTATATATTACTATAGTAATCCTGTCAAAAAGATGCAACTATAAGCATAATGATTGTCGGAACCGCTACTTAACCCGAGACACCTCGGTGTGGATCAGTAGAAATGAATGTTGCTTTAATGGTATAATAAGTTGTAATGCCAGAGTTTATTCGTGTTACCGGTGCTCGTGAGCACAATCTAAAAAATGTTAGTGTCGAGATCCCTCGCGACAAATTAGTAGTAATCACCGGCCTATCGGGAAGCGGCAAATCGTCACTCGCCTTTGACACCATATATGCCGAAGGCCAGCGCCGCTACGTCGAAAGCCTTAGTAGCTATGCTCGTCAATTCCTGGGTATTATGGATAAGCCTGATGTCGAATCAATTGAAGGCTTGAGCCCAGCAATTTCAATTGATCAGAAATCGACGAGTCGCAATCCGCGCTCTACCGTTGCCACTGTGACGGAGATCTACGACTATATGCGTCTGCTGTTTGCTCGTATTGGTGTGCCGCATTGTCCAATCTGTGGCAAGGAAGTGTCGCGTCGTACGCCGCAAGCGATTATTGATGAGATTATGAAGATAGACGAAGGTACTCGCTTGATGATTTTGGCGCCAATCGTCAAAAATAAAAAGGGTGAGTTCGCACACATTCCGGAGCAGTACCGCCGGCTCGGTTTTGCTCGCGCTCGTGTTGATGGGGTCGTGTACGCACTCGATGAGTTTCCTGATCTGCAAAAAAGCTACAAGCATGATATTGAGATCGTAGTCGACCGTATTGTAATGAGTGCGGATGTGCTTGGGCGAGTGACGCAGTCGATTGAGCAGTCACTTGAAATTGCCGATGGTGTAGTCGAGCTCTTGGATGCCGAAACTGAGGACATAGTGACATTTAGTCAACGGTATGCGTGTATTGATCACCCGAATGAGGATATTCCAGAGCTTGAGCCGCGCCTCTTTAGCTTTAACGCCCCCCAAGGTGCATGTCCAGTATGTACGGGGCTTGGGAGTCGACTCGAGGTTGATCCTGCGCTTGTATTTAATCCGAACCTTACGATCTCTGAGGGTGCAATTCGCCCGTACAACCGCGTAAATAGCGATGCTTGGTATATGAAGCGGCTCGTGGCGGTAGGTGAGGCGCATGGCTTTAGTGTGGATGTGCCAGTTGGCGAACTAAGCCAGGAGGATCTTGATAAGGTACTCTACGGCACAGGCGCTCAAAAGTACACTGTTAATCTTGGTAGTGGGCGCACCTATGAATCTGTGTATGAGGGTGTAATTCCAAATCTCGAGCGGCGTCACAAAGAGACCGATAGCGAGTTCATGCGAAAAGATATCGAACGTTTCATGCGTGAACGACAATGCCATACCTGTAAGGGTGCTCGTCTAAAACCAGTGGTGCTGGCGGTAACCGTCCATGGGTTGAGTATCATGGATATTTGTAACCTTGGTGTCGATGACGCGCTTGATCTGTTTGAAAATACGCTTACCTTAACTGATCAAGAGCTGTTTATTGCTCGTCAGATCATGAAAGAGATCACGGCTCGTCTTGGATTTATGAGTAATGTTGGTCTGAATTATCTTGAACTGGCTCGGGCCGCTAATACGCTTTCGGGTGGTGAGGCGCAACGTATCCGTCTTGCAACGCAGATTGGCTCTGGACTTCAGGGTGTGCTGTACGTTCTTGATGAGCCATCGATCGGCCTGCACCAACGTGACAATGATCGTCTGATTGGGACATTAAAGCGACTGCGTGATCTTGGAAATACCGTACTTGTTGTGGAGCATGATGAGGATACAATCCGCGAGGCAGACTATCTCCTTGATATTGGCCCGGGGGCTGGTGTGGCTGGTGGTAACGTCGTTGCTGCAGGAACGCCTGATGAAGTAGCTAAGAATAAAAATAGTATTACGGGCCGCTATTTGGCAGGTACTGAAAAGATCGATGTGCCAAAAAAGCGCCGCACTGTTATGAAGGATCGCCAGCTGGTGATTCGGGGTGCAAAAGAAAACAATTTGAAAAATATTGATGTCTCATTCCCGCTTGGCGTTATTACCGTAGTGAGTGGCGTGAGTGGTAGCGGCAAGTCAACACTTGTGAATGATATTCTAGCCAAGGAGCTATCAGCTCGGCTGCATCGCTCGCATGTTGTGCCTGGTGCTCACGAGAATATTGAGGGCATCAAGCATCTTGATAAGGCAATTGTGATCGATCAGTCGGCCATTGGGCGTACGCCGCGATCAAACCCAGCTACATATACGGGCGTGTTTACGCCAATCCGTGAATTATTTGCTGGCACCCCAGAAGCGAATATCCGTGGCTATAAAGCCGGTCGCTTCAGCTTTAATGTTAAGGGTGGACGATGTGAGAATTGCCAGGGTGACGGTGTGATTAAGATTGAAATGCACTTTTTGCCAGATGTGTACGTCACGTGTGATGAATGTAAAGGCAAGCGTTATAATCGCGAAGCACTCGAGATCAAGTATAAAGACGCTACCATTAGTGACGTGCTTGAAATGACAGTCGAACAGGCCGCTATATTCTTCGAAAATGTACCAACGATTGCGCGTAAGCTGACGACACTTGTAGAGGTGGGGCTTGGCTATATACGCCTTGGGCAACCTGCAACAACATTCAGTGGTGGTGAGGCGCAGCGTATTAAGCTAGCGACTGAATTATCGCGGCGTGCAACGGGAAAGACGCTCTATATTCTTGACGAACCGACTACCGGGCTTCATAGTGCCGATGTTAAGCGATTGCTTGGTATCTTGCAGAAGCTTGTGGAGGGTGGTAATAGCATGGTGATTATCGAACATAATCTCGATGTCATCAAGTCGGCCGATCATATTATTGACATGGGCCCCGAGGGTGGCATGGGCGGTGGTGTTGTAGTTGCACAGGGCACCCCAGAAGATATTACAAAGGTAGCAGATTCGTTTACCGGTAAATATTTAAAGCCGCTATTAAAATAAGCAATGACCGCATATAAAACAAGCGACCAAATTGGTCGCTTGTTTTATGTAATATAGCTGTACGTTTACTTTTTAAATAGAACGGCAAATTGTCGCTTCGTGCCATCCCAGAGTGCTTTTCGCTGATCCTTATCTTTAAGGATGTGATATGCCGGTGGCATGACCGAAATAAGAATAATGATAGCAACAGCCGGAAGAATAACCTGATCAATATCGAGTCCGAGACGATTTGTAAAAACATCACCAAGGAAGTAGCCAAGATAGGTAAGACCCGCTGCCCAGAGAAGACCGCCAATAATATTGTAACTAACGAAAGTTTTGTAGTGCATGTTTGCAGTACCAGCAACGATCGGGGCGAAGGTGCGAACGACAGGAATGAAGCGAGCCATGATAATTGTCTTGCTGCCGTATTTCTCGTAAAAGGCCTCTGCTTTTATAAGATGGTCTTTTCGGAAGACGCGGGAATTTTCGCGGTCAAATAGCTTCCGTCCAACGCGGCGGCCGAACGTGTAGCCTACATTATCACCAAGAACTGCTGCTAGAAAGAGGATCAAGACGAGTAAGTGGATATTAATTGGCATGACGCCGATCTGCACCAAGAAGCCGGCGGTAAAGAGCAGACTATCGCCCGGCAGAAAGAAGCCAATGAGTAAACCGCTTTCGGCGAAAACAATAGCTGCAACGCCAATTGGTCCAGCCCACTTAATGAGTTCTTGAAGATCGAATCCGGGTAGCGCGCTGACGAGGGTGAGGTTGTGTGCAATTAGTTCTAACATACTCTTCTCATTCTAGCATGAACAGGCATGGTGCTATAATAGAAGGGTACTACAAATGACTGAGATCAGATTAAGGAGTAGAACATGAACGATATTACATTAACATTAGATGAACGTAGCGTAAGCGGTAAAAAAGTCGCAAGACTACGAAAAGACGGCGTCGTGCCGAGTGTGGTGTACGGTGGTCACTCCGCACCAATTTCGACACAAGCATCCCTCATTGATGTCACAAAGGTGGCACGTAGTGCGGGGAAGCATACGCCAGTACATCTTATTATTAATGGAAAAAAGAAACTGGCAATTATCAAGTCGATTGATGTGCATCCAGTGAAGCATCTAGTCCGACATGTTGCATTCCATACTATTAAGCAGAACGAGAAAATCGTGACTGAAGTGCCAATCCGCCTGATTGGCGAAGGTGAGAGTGCGGCTGAAAAAGCTGGCCTTGTCGTACTGCAAGCGATTGAGCATATTGAAGTGCGGGCCATTCCTGCCAATCTCCCCGAGGTGCTTGAGGTTTCGATCATTGACCTGGCAGAGGCGGACGACAAACTGACGGTGGCCGATCTTGTGCTGCCTGAGGGGGTAGAGTTCGCTGATCATGAGCAAGATACGGATCTCGTGATTGCAAATGTCTACGAGCCGAGCGCACTCCAGGCGGCTAATGATGCGGCTGGCGGTGATGCCGAGCTGGATGATGTCGCTGAAATTGGAGCCGACAACGGTGGCGACACACGACAAGATACACAAGCCGAGGAGTCTCGCCCCGGCGGAAAGCTTCAGGATGAACCGAAGCAATCCAACGTTGACGCTAACAAGTAGTCATTGGCTAATTAAAAGGGTCGCATATCGCGACCCTTTTTCTTATTCTTCAATAAACCCACCGCTCTGGTGGTTCCAGAGTTTAGCGTAGGTGCCCTTCTTGTCGAGTAGCTCGTTGTGCGTACCGTCCTCGATGATCGCGCCATTATCGAGCACGATAATTCTATCAAGCTTTGCAATAGTCGAAAGACGGTGAGCAATGACGATACTCGTACGATTCTTCATGAGTTTTTCAAGCGCGTCTTGAATGAGCTTCTCGCTCTCGCTGTCAAGTGCACTTGTTGCCTCGTCAAGTATGAGGATAGGAGCATCTTTAAGGATGGCGCGAGCAATAGCAATACGTTGACGCTGGCCACCGCTTAGCTTAACGCCTCGTTCGCCGACGATTGTATCAAGCCCATCTGGTAGGGAAGCGATGAATTCCATGGCATTAGCCTGCTTAATTGCAGTCATGATCTCGCTATCGCTTGCCTTTGGTTTTCCGTAGGCGATGTTATCACGAAGACTGCGGTGAAATAGATAGGGCTCTTGTGGAACATAGGCGATGTTGGCGCGCAGTGATTGCTGGGTGAGGTCTCGAATGTCTTTTCCGTCGATAGTGATCGCACCCTTGGTAACGTCCGCAAATCGCAGGATTAGCTTTGTAAGAGTCGTCTTTCCTCCTCCGCTATGCCCAGCCAGCCCAAGGCGTTCTCCTGCTTTAATATCTAGCGACAGATTATTGATAACCGTTTGGCTATTGTCGGTATAGCCAAATGAAATATCTCGGAGTTGAACAGCACCCTGGTGAGTCTCGAGTGTCACTGCGCCTCTCCTGTCTTGTACATCAGGCGTTGCATCGAGAATTTCTGTTATGTCTGCAGCATCAAGAAAGGCCTGTTCGACACCGCGAATAATTGGAGAAATATCGAAGAGTGAGCTGGTGAGTCGACCTAAATAGGTGACGGTAAAGATGAGGGCGGCAATTGAAATGCTATTGGTGGTATATAGCCAGATACAAAATGCCATCGTAATGATTTGAAAGCAAAACAGAGTACTTTGGCGCAGTTGCGCCTCTCGTTCGATAACATTAATCTCATCCTGGACTACTTCTTCAATTTTATGTCGATCATTGGTGACCCGTTTAATTTCACGTTTCTCAGTGGCAAAGGCTCGTACAATTTGTTGATTGCCGATAATGTCGGCAATCAGGCCATTGAGTTTTGATGTCATTACCTTGCGTTTGTGGCGAATTGGTCCGCGGGTGCTTGTGCCGACGACACTTCGCCATATAAGTATGGCGGTAACTAATCCGAGAGGAAGCAGCAGTACTGGTGAAAGGATGGCGATGATAATCAAACTCGTTACATAGTTGACGATTAAGCCACTGGCTTGCAGGTAGAGTACGTCCATGAATGCAACGATTGAGTGCGCGAACTTCGACACGTCACCAGCGAGCGAGCCTACTTTTCGATTAGCAAAGAACTGTTCGCTGTGGCTCGATAATGACAACATGGCTCGCTCGAGCAGAGTTGTCTCCATGTGTTCTTCATGATAGAAAAGCCGACGGAAGCCAATTGTCGATGTGATAACGGAAAGAATTGAAATCACTATGGCTACGATAAGAAGCGTAACTGGGTGTTGCCAATTGTTAGGCTGTGTTATGAGGGATTGGATAATAAGGCTAAATACAAGCGGCAAGGCGACAATGTATAAGAAGCGATTGAGTGGAATCAGTGTCGTGTATAAAGTAAAAAGCTTCTTATTTTTACGTACTTCCCGCCAGTAGATGGCAAGGGTTTTGCGTGCGGTTTTAGGATCGGTGCGATTGAGTAGTTTTGGCATGAGTATCCTTTGCTCCGGAGATAATTTCCGTTAAATAATAATATCATTCTTCCCGCTGTTCGCGCGGAAAGGTTGGGACGAGAAGTGTGTGCACGGGCTGTGCGTAGATGGTTTTATTTTAAACTATAAATACTATATTGTCAATAGTATTATTCTTCAATAAATCCACCGCTTTGGTGACTCCAGAGCTTGGCGTAGGTGCCTTTTTGCGCGATGAGCTCATTGTGCGCGCCACTTTCGATAATCTTTCCGTTGTCGAGTACGATAATGCGATCAAGTTTGGCAATAGTTGAAAGACGGTGGGCGATCACGATACTAGTGCGACCTTTCATGAGCTTCTCGAGCGCGTCTTGAATCAGCTTCTCACTTTCGCTATCGAGTGCACTGGTGGCCTCATCAAGCACCAGGATAGGTGCATTTTTGAGGATTGCTCGGGCGATCGCAATACGTTGGCGCTGTCCGCCACTGAGCTTTACGCCGCGTTCGCCGACAACCGTATCGAGACCTTTTGGGAGCTTCTGGATGAAATCGTATGCATTCGCTTGACGAATAGCATGGTTAATTTGCTCATCACTGGCATCAGGATTGGCGTAGGCGATATTGTCACGTAGGCTGCGATGAAACAGAACGGGCTCCTGAGCGACATAGGCAATAGTTTGACGTAGATCATTCTGGGTGA
This sequence comes from uncultured Candidatus Saccharibacteria bacterium, assembly GCA_946887425.1. The sequence goes on from CAMPKW010000013.1 coordinate 10,419, forward strand.
CATGGTCAATTGCCTGATCATCTATCGCAATAGTGCCGTCTTCAATATCGTTAAACCGAAGGAGGAGTCGTGTGAGGCTAGTCTTACCTGAGCCGGAGCGGCCAACAAGGCCAATGCGTTCGCCGGGCATAATTGTCAGTGAAAAATCTTTAAATAACGCGTCGTCGTTTTCGGCGTGCGTAAAGGTGATATTGTTAAACGCAATCTTGCCCTTCGTAACCATAAGGGGCTGCGGAGACTCTGAGTCTTTTAGTTCAATTGGGTCGTCAAGCGTGCTTATCATCGGACCAGCGTCACCAAGGATGCGTTGGTAAGCTCGAGTCGTGCTTGATACTGCCCATAGCTGCGATACGACGTTTAGCGTATAGACGATCATGAGGTAGGTGACATCGATACTTGCGAGGCGATACTCGGTTGCAAGGATAGCTGCAAGAAGGGCGCTGATGTTCATGACAGTCATCATGGCGCCAAATGATCCGGTGATAATGAGGACGCTCTTCATTTCTTTCATAGACGCTTTACGCCAGACCTTAATACGCTTGCCATATTCATTGTGTTCGTGGGCACTGCGCGCAAAGGCCTTGACGGTCGTAATGTTGCTCACGACGTCAGCCAGGTAAGCGGTGGCTGCACTGAACTTCTCAGACGAGTTGCGACTGATAGGCGCAATGGCAGCCTGTGCTTTGATGATAGTGAAAATGATAATCACTGATAAGATCGCAAGAACCACGGCGTACTGCCAAAAAAGGAATGACAGTGCAATGCTAACTGAAATGATCGTGGTTGTGATCGGAACGGCGGTAAAGATTAATGTATCCCAGAATCGTTCAACACTACCGACTAACTTTGTTGTATCTGATACGGTGCCCCCACTCATGCGGTCGGCATGATAGCCAAGACTTTTGGAGGTAAGATGTGACAAGATCTGTGTTGATACTGCGGCCTGCATCTTCGTTTCTGCTATGAAGGCAAGTGCAATGGTCACGCGTACCGCTACTACATCTCCGAGAAAAAGAATAATCGCATAGCCGATAAGCAACCCCATACTGTCATGGAGTGTGGCGGTTCCGCTAGCGATACGAGCGAGGAGCTGCGATACGAAAATTGGCGCGATTGTAGTAGTAAGCGCAGAGAAAATGATTTGGGTTCCGATCATCGACCAACTGGCGACGGGCGAGACGCGCCATAGGCCAAATAAAAAGCTAACGATACGTTTTGATGAGTGACTGGTAGACATGAACTTCCTTTTTAGTGCTGTAAAAGTAATTTTTATATATACAAAATTGTAAGATCGCTATTGGTTTGGCCGTCCAAACGTCTGCGCATAGAGGACCCTTGGGTCATAGTAAACGTAATTATATAGTATAATGGGTGTTGATGCAAAAAATTCTTCTTTATTATAAATTCACACCAATCAGCGATCCTGTCGCGGTTAAGCTCTGGCAAAAGACGCTTTGTGACAGTCTCGGTCTCAAGGGTCGTATCCTTGTGAGTAAGCATGGTATTAATGGTACGGTTGGCGGTGACATGGATGATCTAAAGGCATATATCAAGGCGACCAAGCAATTTGACGGTTTCAAGAACATTGTCTTTAAATGGAGCGATGGGAGTCGGGACGATTTTCCACGCATGAGCGTTAAGGCACGACGCGAGTTGGTCGGTTTCCAAAACAGTGATAGTGAATTCGATGTTGATGAAAATGGTGTTATCGGCGGCGGCAAACATCTCAAGCCTCACCAGGTGCACGAGCTCGTAGAGAAGTATGGTGACGACGTCATATTCTTTGACGGTCGTAATGAACATGAAGCCAAGATTGGCAAGTTCAAGAATGCTATTGTCCCAAATACGAACACATCGCGTGACTTTATAGACGAGCTCGAGAGCGATAAGTATGACGATATTAAAAATAAAAAGATTGTTACATATTGTACCGGTGGTATTCGCTGTGAAGTTATCAGTGCAATGATGAAAAAACGTGGTTTCAATGAGGTATATCAAATAGATGGCGGTATCGTAAAGTACGGCGAAGCTTACGGTGATGATGGTCTATGGGAGGGAAGTCTGCGTGTATTTGATGACCGCATGACAATTGACTTTAGTGACCACGCAAAAACAATCGGCAGGTGTAGTCACTGCGAAGGTCCAACGGCAAACTTTGAAAACTGCGCTTGGGCGAACTGTAACGACCTTGTTCTTATTTGTCTTAATTGCAAACAAAACCCGGATCTTTTATTCCACACAGATGCGTGCCGCAAGAGTGCCAAAATCGGCGCGACCGCATAAGCACGATGACAGACGGTTGTGTATCGACTATACTCTAAAGAATGAAAAAACATATTGAAGCCGTCGATCTCCAGCTGATTCACTGGTTTCAAAAGTGGTATAAGCCGATTGCGCGTGGAAGCTTGTTCGTTGTCTATTTTTGGTTTGGCATTTTAAAAGTTCTTGGTCTCAGCCCGGCAACTCCTCTTGCCGAGGCGCTGACACTCCGCACAGTCGGTGCGCAGTGGTTCGAGCCGCTCTATCTTACGCTTGCAATCATCGAGTGTATTATCGGGCTTCTCTTTTTGTTTCCAAAACTCACCCGTCTTGCTATTGCTGTTATGGTCGCACACATGGCGCTCGTGTGCTCGCCGATTTTTTTACTGCCTGACATGGTGTGGATTTATCCATTTGTGCCGTCGCTTGAGGGTCAGTATATTATTAAAAATATCGTGTTGGTGGCGGTTGCTATTAGTATTGCGAGCACCGTACAGCCGCTTGATAGGCGAAAAATGCGCCAAGCGTAGCTCGGTCAAAACGTACACTCTGCATCAAGTCATTTATGAGTTTTTGCGTCAGCAAATTTCGTCATTTTCGCCAAGTGTCTATGATCTTTTGACGGGAGTCTTATGTACATGCACTCTACGTAAGAGTCGTCTATAATAGGAGGAGAGATGTTTGAATATCCCGTAGTGTTTGTAGATATCGAAACGACTGGTGGGAGCTACCGTAACAGCCGCGTACTTGAAGTGGCTGCGATTCGCTACGAAAGCGGCGAGGTGGTTCAAGAATTCAGCACGCTCATCAATCCCGAAACATACATACCGAGCAGCATTACCTCGCTCACTGGGATTACCGAAGCAGATATCATCGATGCGCCGAAATTTGAGGATATTGCCGATGAATTATACGAAGTGCTGAGCGGCGCCATTTTTATTGCTCATAACGTACGATTTGATTATTCGTTTTTAAAAAACGAATTTGCCCACGTTGGTATAGACTTATCCGTCAAATTACTTTGTACGGTGAGGTTATCGCGCGCCCTTTATTCTCAACACACCGGACATAGTTTGGCGAAACTCATTGAGCGTCATAACATCCCTGTCGCGGCCCGGCATCGAGCACTCGACGATGCAAGGGCGATCCACTACTTTAGTGAGCTTGCTTATGACGAGCACGGACCGGTGACTTTTCGCGAAGCTGTTGATAAGCAACTGAGAACGCAGTACATGCCGCCACACCTGAATATTGAAGAGATCAGCGAAGTTGAGAATGTGCCAGGCGTGTATGTATTCGAAAATGAGATGCATCAGCCCCTGTATATTGGCAAAAGTATCAATTTGAAAAAAAGAATCCTTTCGCATTTTCAAGATCGAAGTAGTAGAGAATTGAAAATGAGTCAAAATATTTATCATGTCCGGACAATACCGACGGGTAGTGAGCTGGCTGCGCTTATTCTTGAATCGAAGATGGTCAAGGAGTTGATGCCACTTTTTAATCGAAAGCTACGTCGCGTCTCGTCGTATGCGCTATTGGTGAAAGATGAAACCGATGGGTATGCGACGGTTAGTGTAAAGTCAGGTGCAGTAAATGCTGACACTGACCTGACAAAGGTGTATGGCTTGTACGAAACGCGCACGAAGGCCAAAAAGCAGCTAGAGCTGCTCACTAAAACATTTCAGCTGTGTCCGAAGTTGATGGGCTTGGAAAAAGCAAAGCATGCATGTTTTTCGTATTCGCTCGGAAAGTGCAAGGGGGCTTGTGTAGGAAAAGAGAGTCAGGTGTTGTATAACCGAAGATTTGAGATTGCCCTTGAAAGAAATAAGCTTGCAGCATGGCCCTATAGTAGTGCTGTGGCAATCCCTCTTGATGCTGAGAATAACGGCGTAGTGATTAATAACTGGATGATTCAAGGCTTTTATTCAGCTGGTAACGTCAATTTGCTCGAATCGTACGATGTCAATTTCGACGTCGATGAGTATAAAATAATTCGCCGTTTCATACGCGAAAATGCGGCTCGTCTCATTCCTGTTTTTTAGCTACAAATCGATATAAAGGGTGATGATTTATAGTTCCCCGACTGAAGGGGTGGCGGGTAAACCTATTGACAAAGTATGTAATCTGTGCTATATTGAATAGTAACAAACGTTTTTCTATAAACGATTTCTATAAGAACTTTTACTCGCAGTGGCGAGCGTTCGTCCAACCTAGTAAGGCGCAGATATGCCGAGGTGCACGAATCGTAACAGATGAAAGAGCTATGTTAGTAACCCCAACAGAAAAACTTTTGTACTGAGCCAGCGTATAGGCCAGCCTGACTATATGTTTTGTCATGATAAAACATCGATCTTTATATGCGCAAAATCGCTAAAGTAAAATACCTCGCTCACACGGCGGGGTATTTTAAATAGAAATAAAGTCCGCCCCAGGAAGGAGCGAGCTCTACTTCCAGTGACGGACTTGTGATAGCCGTTTTTACTGCATTATGCCGCCGGCACGTACTCCCAGTTGATGAGTGCGTGCTCTATCTGTCCAATAACCTCATCGGGCAGATGATCCAGTTTTTTGCGAGCCGTTTCGCGCGCAATGTACTCTGTCGAACCTTTGCGGAGGCATCCGGTCGACTCCTCATAATAAATACGCGAGCGCTTCGGTGCCAGCCTGTAGCTGTGTTCCGTGCGCTGGTATTTATTGCACGTATCCACCCGGCCGAAGGGTTTATTTTCGGTAAATTCAATCAAAAATACAGTTACGAGCCGCTCGTCGAGATAGTGTCTGACAGTGAATGTTTTTTCCTCTCTCGGATCTTTTGTTGAGAAAACGTCATTTTCATACGGAAGTTGACGTAATCGTTGGATGATATACCCTCTTTGGTGTGCGTTTGGCTGAGAGGCGATGCGCCAGTCCTCTAGCCACTGAGCGAGAGTGCGGGTAAGTTGTTTTGAGAATCTAGTGTAAGTGCCGACGGTGATGAGTGTTAAGGTCAAGATAGCAAATGACATAGCCATGATTGTAGATGTCGCAAGCGTTAGTACGAACGCGACACACACGGCAAGCCAAATGGCGGTGGTGGATTTCAAAGGACAAAGCTCCTACTAGTAAGAAACGGAATCATACATATTATATAATATCTATCAGCTCTGTACAATGGCCATTACCGGTCTTTTTTAGGCGTGTTGGTGTTGCTATTCATTGCGCCCTTTGGCTGTGATGTGGCAGTGGATAGGCTCTCGTTATCGGTACTATCAGTCTTGCTGTTATTATCTGCACCTGCCGTAGAATCATGAACATCTGAATTGTTGTCTTGATTGGTGTCGGGCGTTTTGCCTAGACCCAGTAGATTCTTAAGTGAATCGAGAAATCCCATACGTATATCCCTCCGGTTATGTACCTTTAGCGTACACCTGTGTATTAAAAACAACAAGTAAATGGATCACTCATTCGGCGTATAATAGAAGTAGAGTACCGTATGGCTCAAGGAGGATAATAATATGCGCAGTGCAAAAGTTGTGAGTATTATCGTCGGAGTTATAGCTTTAATCTTAGCTGGGTGGGTGGCGTACCTGCTACTTGGAAAACAGGAGGTGTCGCGGTCGGGTGTCACGGACTTTGCGAGCTGTATGGCTGCTGGCAATCCCGTCACCCAAACATCGCCGCGACAGTGTCGAACCGTTGACGGTACGGTGTATAGTGAGCCGGGAGTACCCGAGGGCGGGAGTACGAACGCGACAGTTCAGGAATTTACTTCGCCCAAAGGAGTGACTGTCCGGCTACACGACTGGTCTGAGCGGCAAGTAGTTACGAGCCCACTAAAGATCAGCGGCGAGATACCTGGCAATTGGTCATTTGAAGCCAGTTTCCCGGTTGTTCTTTTGGATCCGACACGTAAAATTATTGGCCAAACAACAGCGACGGTCGACGGCGAATGGATGACGAGCGAGTATGTACCGTTTACTGCAACGTTAACATTCGAACCACCATCGGCGGGCGGAGGTGGGTTATTAACGCTACGAAAAGACAATCCATCCGGACTGCCGGAGAATGATGACACAATCGAGATTCCGGTTGCATTCTCGACTACGACGGAGTAGCTGACGAGATCTTTTGAATAAGGTGCGGCTTGTCAATTTTAACTGAGTTAATATCGCTACTTACTTTAATGATTTCAAGCTGGTCGGGGTCGTATGGGCGCATGATGCGATACAGGGTGTTTATGTCACTGATCTCCGGGTTGAGCCAATCTGCCTCGTCGTCGGGATGTACAATAACCGGTAAACGGCTGGGTGTCATGTCAGACTCGGCTCCTGAAAAAGTGGTAACGATTGAGCACATGCTCTGTTCTTTGCCCTCGGGGTCGGTCCATGAGCTATATAGGCCGGCAAACGCAAAGGTCGGCTGATCGTTCGGATGAATGTAGAACGGCTGCTTACCGCTAGCGGTGTGTTTCCATTCGTAAAAACCATTGGCAGGAATAAGGCAGCGGGTTGAGCGGATGGCTGTTTGCCAAGTTGGTTTGTCAAAGATACCCTCTGAACGGGCGACAAATGTTTTATAGCGAAAGACGGAATTGGCGTTCGGAGCGCCTTTTGGAATAAATCCCCAGGTCATTAGTTCCATTTCGTTTTTGCCATCACGAGAAATGACAACTGGGACAGTTTGCGCTGGACTGATATTGTAGTGAGGCTTGACTCCTTTCGGGACGCCGCTTGCAAGTGCAAAGCGGTCGCGGAGGCTACCGGTATCAAATAAGGCGTAACGAGAACTCATCCTACCAGTATAGCGTACTTATCGCCAGTGATCGTGCTAAGGGGTATAATAAAAACAGATGAATACAGCGCTTGAGGCCAAGTTGAAGACATTGCCACGTAGTAGCGGGGTCTATTTTCATAAGTCAAAATCGGGTGAGATTATTTATGTTGGCAAGGCAGCAGTGCTGAAGAATCGAGTGCGGCAGTATTTTCAAAGCACGCGCGATATGGATGTAAAAACTCGTGCGCTTGTGGCCGAGATCGACGACACCGACTGGATTGAAACCGAAAGTGAAATCGACGCCTTGTTTCTTGAAAGCGAAATGGTCAAGCGGTATATGCCGCGCTATAACATTTTGCTCCGCGATGATAAATCGCAGCTTTTTGTTCGAATCGATATGAAAAATACCTGGCCGCACGTGGCGTTTACGCGCAATCCGGCAGATGATGGAGCGGAATACTATGGCCCGTATTACAACGGCTATGCCGTGAAAAAAGCACTGCGCTACCTGCGTAAAGTATTCCCATACTACACCAAGCTCCCGCGCGACGGCGCAAGGCCGGATCTTGACGCGCACATTGGCCTGAGTCCTCGACCTGGCACGACGAGCGAAGAATACAAGGCGACTCTTCGTAAGCTCATTCGCTATTTCGAGGGTGGTCGAAAAGCGCTGGCACGCGAACTCGAAAAAGAAATGCGGCAGGCTGCTAAATTGCACGATTTTGAAAATGCCGCACTGCTACGCAATAGGCTCAACGATCTGCGTGAGCTGCAGCGCCGTATTATGTTTGGCGATAAAGAATTTTTGGATATCAGTAAAGATAGGGCACTGAGCGATCTTCGCGATCTGCTTGGGCTTAAAAAGATACCCGCACGTATTGAAGGTTACGATATTTCACATATGAGTGGTACCAATGTCGTTGCGAGCATGGTGGTGTTTAGTAATGGCGCTAGTGATCGTGCGAGTTACCGCAAGTTCAAGATGACGAATCAGCAAAATGACGATTACGCTAGTATGCACGAAACGATTTGTCGCCGAATGAGTGAGAAGAATATAAAAAGCTGGGGGATGCCGGACCTGCTGCTTATTGATGGTGGCAAAGGGCAGCTCGACGCGGTTCTTCGATCTCTCGAAGAGCGCCAGGTGGTGGTTCCGGCCGTGAGTGTAGCAAAGCGTGAAGAGGAGATTATTATTCATGCGACACGATCGCACATCGATACATCGACGATTGCAGCGCTAGTGAGTGTTGATGAGCCGGGCGTGTCGGTGCGACGCGAGGGAGAGTATTATGTCGTCAATCTTCATGCTGGCCAGCGCAACGCAGGCTCGCACTCGGGCAATCTGCGCGGCGGCGCACCAATACGAGCACAATATACTGACGTCGTAAAGCTATTCCAGCGTATTCGTGATGAGTCGCATCGATTTGCGGTGAGTTACCATACGGTACTGAAGCGCCAGAAACAGACCGCTAGTAGTCTAGAGGATATTCCTGGTATCGGGCCCGCGACACGCAAAAAGCTAATCCGGACGTTCGGGAGTTTACAGGCAGTTCGTGCTGCAAAACCCGAAGCGCTCGTTTCGGCCGTTGGACCAGCTAAAGCTCGGCTAGTGTCTCAGTATTTGCTCGCCAAGTAATGCTTATGCTATAGTGGCCACAAGATATAAATAGCCGTAGCGTACATTACTTATGATGACTCACCTAGACTCACTTCGAACAAAAAAAGACGGATTTACACTTGTTGAACTTGCGATCGTGATCGCAGTCATTGCTATCTTGGCATTGATTGTTTTGGTGGCGTACCCAGGCTATCAGCAGCGCAATCGTGACAATGTGCGCAAAAGTGACATGCAACAACTGTCGGCCGCTATCAGTACATATGCAATTCAAAAAAATAATTTTGTTGAGACGGCAAGCGGCTGTGGTATCGCGGGTGATGGCAACGGGTGGCTCAGCGCTACTACTGCCGACTGGGGTACGTATTCGGCAAAGTCAATCATTGGCTGTTTGCAGGACGCAAAGGTACTAAAAGCGGGCGACTTTATTGATCCATCGGGCTGCGTGCGTGATTCTGGCGGCGCATGTGGAACTTCTGGCGGCACCCCTGTTCCGGCATACATGAAAGTGACCTGTGCGAAGTCTGGCGTAAAGACGACGTATCTTTTAGCGTACCTGGAAACCCAGCCACGCATTGATGCTACGATTGACGCACTGTGCGATGCCGGCACGGCGCCTGGTTTTGCGTCAACCAACTGGGGCACGATGTACGGCATGAACTATTACGTTGTCGTGAAATAAAAGTGTGGCGCAGATAGGCGATAGCGACGTATGATAAAAGGAATGAATGATTTTTTTGCCGCCAACCGTGCTCGATTAGCAACCCAGCTAACCGGTGGTGTTATTGTGATGAGCGCTTACTCTGCTATGCAGCGCGGAAATGATACTTCTTTTGCCTTTGAGCAAGAGGCTAACTTCTGGTGGTTGAGCGGCATTGAAGTGCCTGACTGGTGGCTGATTATCGATGGCGCTCGAGGCAAGAGCTGGCTAGCGGCACCGACAATTAGCGAATCACGCCAGATCTTTGATGGTAGTCTGTCATTTGAACAAGCCAAGGCAATAAGTGCCGTAGATGCGGTCATTACGCACGCCGAAGCGCTTGATTTACTTCACGATCTAGCAAAACGGCATAGTACTGTATACGCACTTGGTGATCAACCGCATGCCGAGTATCTTGATTTTATACTCAACCCGGCAATGAAAAAGCTGCACGATACATTAGAGCGTTTGTTTACGTCAGTACAGGACTGCCGAAGAGACATTGCGCGACTACGGGCTATTAAACAGCCGCAAGAGATTGCGGCGATGAAGCAAGCGATCCATCTTACGGCCGATGCATTTGAATATGTGCGGCAACAATTGCCGTCACTTCAGCATGAATACGAAGTAGAAGCCGAATTTAGTTATTATTTCCGTCGCCATGGCGCCAAGGGTCATGCCTATGATCCGATTGTCGCCAGCGGAGGCAACGCTTGTACACTTCATTATATCGATAATGCTAGCAGGCTGAAAAAGAGGCAACTGTTGCTTCTTGATATTGGTGCTCGATCCGGTGGTTATGCCGCCGACATTACCCGTACGTATGCGCTTGGCGAGCCAACAAAGCGGCAAGTTGCAGTACATGAGGCGGTCCAAACTGCGCAGCAGCAGATCATTGCGCTCCTGAGGCCGGATCTGCTTCTCGAGGAGTACCATCGGAATGTCGATGTGATTATGAAACAAGCACTGCTGTCGCTTGGGCTTATGAGGAGCATAGATGACGAAGCTGGATACCGAACCTACTTCCCTCATGCAATTAGTCATGGTCTCGGTATTGACGTTCATGATAGTCTTGGTGGCCCGCAGAGTTTGCAGCCGGGCATGGTGTTGACGGTAGAGCCAGGTATCTACATCCCAGACGAGGGGATTGGTGTGCGTATCGAAGACGACATTCTCATTACCGGTACTGGTCACACTAACTTAAGCGCCCGTCTCTCGACAGACCTAAGCTAGATTGGTATACTAGGGTAAGTATTATGAAAAAACAATTTGTGCTTTTTCTGTTTCGATGGGCCCTCAACTCATTCGGATTATGGGTAGCGGTTCGCCTATTTGGCACCGGCTATAGTGACGACCAGTTGTCGGCCGGTTTTTGGGCGTTTGTCGTTGCCGGTTTGATATTCTCGATCATCAATAGTGTCCTTCGTCCAATTGTTATTATTTTGTCACTTCCGGCGATCTTGGTGACTCTTGGCCTCTTTACTCTTATCGTCAATGGCCTTATGGTCTACTGGTCACTGGCGTTAGCTCCGGGTATACATATGACCTTCTGGCACTCTGTTCTTACGGGAATGGTACTAAGTCTGTTAAACTATATAGTAAGTAGCATTATGGAACTGCACTATAACACTCGTTCGCAAAGGGAGACTTCATGAACATCAATATCATCCTACAATTCATTACTGTCGGTTCGGCGATTCTGATGATTCTGGCTATTTTGCTTCAGCAGCGTGGTGCGTCACTTGGCGCCGGCTTCGGTAGTTCTGGTGAGCTTTTCACAACCCGCCGTGGGCTTGATAAGAATCTTTTCGAGGCAACAGTCATTCTTGCGGTTATCTTTATATTCTCTATTTTGGCCGGTTTATTGCTTCCACTATTTAATCTGTAAGGGGCGGTACTATGGCGGAAGAAAAAGGCAAGTCTTGGCGACAATTTCAGAAGCTGAATTTCAGTAGTAAAAAACTGTCAAAACGTGCGAAAAAAGCCGAAGGCGCGACGCTTCGTCACGCTCATAAGTTTATTATTCACCGCTGGGAAAATATACGAAGCGTTCGACGACACGTTATCGGGTGGCTTGTGCTCGTAGGAGTATTGATCGCTGGGGTGGGCATTCAGCTCAATTGGTTCCAACGAAGTTATAGTACGAATGCACCTGCTATCGGTGGCACATATGCCGAGGCGGCCCTTGGACCACTCGATACGCTCAATCCTATTTATGCTACGACTAGTGCGGAATTCTCAGCGAGTAAGCTGCTCTTTTCGAGTTTATATGATTACGACAGTACGGGCCATTTACGAGGCGATATAGCAAAAAGCATGAAGATGGATGACGAAGGCAAGGTGTATACAGTGTCGTTGCGTCAGGATGTGAAGTGGCACGACGGCGAGCGATTGACAGCTGAAGATGTTGTTTTTACTGTTAATACAATTAAAAATCCGATTACACGCAGTACGATTAAGGGTTGGCAGGGCATTGAAGTAAAAGAAGTCGACGATTATACGGTTAGATTCACGTCTCCGTCGCCAAACGCATCTTTCAAGCTGGCGTTGACGTTTCCGATTTTACCGAAACATGCACTCGATACAGTGCCGCCAAGCTTGCTTCGTGAAAATGGATTCGGCCAAAATCCAGTAGGAAGTGGGCCATTTAAAAACCGCCTCTTGCAGATAGTTGATATGACATCAGGGCGAAAAATTGCACACATGTCCGCCAACAGGGATTACTATAGGGGCGCACCTAAGCTTTCCCGCTTTCAGCTACATGTATATGGTACGACTGATGAAATAGCTAAGGCCCTTCGCACGAGCGAGGTGAGTGCCGCGGCTGATGTAGCCGCCGGGTCAGTGGCTGGGATTGACAAGGAGCGCTATGATGTTATCTCTCGTCCAATAAATAACGGCGTATACGCACTCTTTAATACGCGGCAGGAAATACTGCAGGATAAAGCTGTTCGCCAAGCATTGCAAGCTGCAACAAACGCTGCGGCAATTCGAGCATCAGTTTCACCCGATGTCGCTGCGCTTGATTTGCCATTTATCAATGGACAGCTGACGGGGAGTGATGTGCCCAAGCGCCCCGCGTATGACGTAGTAAAGGCGGCGGATATGCTTGAGCAGGCTGGCTGGAAAAAGCAGGCCGATGGCAAGCGAGCTAAAGACGGCCGGCCATTGCAACTGCGTATTTTAACACTAAAAGATAGCGGGTATGAGAAAGCTCTCGAAACGCTTGCGCAGCAATGGAG
>CAMPKW010000014.1 GCA_946887425.1 uncultured Candidatus Saccharibacteria bacterium
GTTCCGGAAGCGAATATTCCATACTCTACCCAGCTACCAAACGTTTTTGTGCCACCAGCTTTTGCAGACGTGCTTGTATCCACTACGGCCGAGACACGAGGAGAGTTGTCGTTGGCAAAATAGCGACCAACCGACAGATCACTTCCCCATACCTGAACCTTTGGCTTCTTGCCTATACGTACGCATGACGGCTGGCCATAACGCCAATCACCGGATGATTGATTATACGGCTGGACTGCAGTTGCGTAACAGATTTGTCGCCCGACCTCTATGTCAAGCGCCGACTCGGTTCTACTAATAAGATCTGTAATAGCGAGACCATAGCCGCTGCCACCACTATTGCCAGTTTCGACTGGAGTACAACCATTTCCGTAATACTGGCACGGTTGCTGCCCGCCCACTGCGGAGTTGGGTATGGCCGCAGTCGATGGCAGCACCATCCTTACAAGTTGCCACTGTGTATTATTCCGGCTCTTTGTAGGACCCTTGTTGTCAAGCTGCGCCTTAACTGTCAATTGAGAATCCGGCTCAACAACTCCTGATACGTTCAGATCAACAAGTGGAATAAGATTATAGTTATATGGCACACTTACACAAGCTGCGCCACTCGTGTCCCATGCGCTGTTGTCATAAGCCCGAGGACCCCAACTAATAGATTGGCATAGTGTATTTCCTACGTCCGACTGCTGTACGCGGTACGAAGAATACTCAGGCCTGTTAGCTTGCCATCCAATAGTATAACTTGACCCGGGGCCGATAGCCGACGTCGACCCTTGAGGGTCGATATTATTTGGAGACGCACCATTACCCCATGCATTTCCTGTAAAACCGGATTTGCCAACTGCAAATCCTAGACCAGGGGTGGTGCCACCCGACGCGGAAATAGCATGTCGCCAGTGAAGCATATTGCCCGGTACTGCCGTCCAGCTCGTAACGTTAGGTGTCTGGTTTTCGCCCACCCCAACCAGTGACTGTGCAGATGTTGTCCACGCATACTCCAAGTTGATCGTCTGGCAGTTTGGATCACCCGGTGCGTACCACTGGGTATTCACGCTTGTCCATGTATTGGAAACGATACAAATTCGATGCGACCCCATAGCCCAGTTCTGGATATTAAGAGTTGCGCCAATTTCCCTGTGTACGGTCACTCTGTCGCCATTCTTCTTCGTCACCCATCCATAGTCGAGATTACCATCAGGAATCAGTCGGCCGTTATCGGGTGCATTAGGATTGGTCTCGCTATTGATGGTATGGATATTATCAGAGCGCTGACGGGTTGTATCTATGTAGCCAACAGCCTTTCGGGTTGCATGGGTTGCGCAAAGAGACATCTCGCCAATAACTTTTACTCGAATAGAGGTTGCGCCTTGTGGCACAATATACCGATCACCACTCTCTGGGGCCATCCATATGTAGTCAATAACTCCGTTCTCGCCAAAGCTATTACCCTTGGCGCCAGCTAGGGCCTGGCATCGCTCATAGGTAGAGAGATTCGGCGCATCAGCCGACACACTCTCGGGTCGGATAATCGCAAAACCTACAGCAATAATTACTGATAGTAGGACAATAAGACTATATCCTAGTATTACTCGCGACCTCGCCTGTTCAGTCACTACACTACGCTCCATAACCCTCGGCCTCGCCCGTATTTACCTTTATAGGATTTGCCTGTCTGTCTTTATATAGATTCAGACTTTTCTCATACATATCCAACTCACTCGCTTTATTAGCGCTATCAGGCTGACTTTGCAGTTTACTGATCGCTTGATTTTGGTAATCTACTGCCATGGCGTAATTTTCCTGAGCAGCATACACACGAGCGATATTACTGAGTGTCTGGTGAGTAGAGCCAAGATCATTAGCTGCGAGCGCAGCATCGATGGCCTGATCCTTCACCCCATTCATCTGAGCAAGGCTTTGCTGCTGAGAGAGCAATTGCTGTTTTGCCACCACGCCAGATGTGACCGCTACTTTATCGGCAAACAACTTCTTTGCGTCATCAAGCTTGCCCGCTTTTAGGAGTGCGACGTAGGCAATAGACAGATCCTGATCACCTGTTAGATTCAGACCCTCTACTTCTTTTTTAGCATCAGCACGCACCTCTTCCGAGACAGCTTGCTTCTGCTGGCCTGGTAGATAAAGGTATATATACCCCAGATAGATCAAGCCCAAAGTAACCACAGCTACACCACCAAAGATAATCCTCTTATTGAGTTTTGTCATAGCACTAGCATAATACAGCCAGCGCCGTAAGCACAAGTGTAAAAAACCCTACTGGCCATCATGTAGTCATCGATGCAATCTATTTTATACAGATAGTGCAATACCTAGTGATATCGTCGTATCTACATAAAAGAGATGAGGCCGGAGCGTTGGTGAGTGAACTACGAGTGTAGTTACCCGCCAACGCTCCGACGATCCCATCTGTGTTACTTTTTACCTCAGTGTCGGCGTCCGCTCAGCCCTGTAGGGCGAAGCAAAAAGAGCGCCAGCAGCAAGGCAATGGCCGCACCACCAAAAAACAGCGATGCAATCGACGAAGCTGCGGTGCCACCGCCCTTGACCGCGGTGTCAACCACGGCAGCAGGATACCTGCTCACCTTTGCCGTCGCCGCAGCGGTCTTCGATTCCGAAGGAATTACTTCCTGCGTAGCCGAAGGTGCTGCAGACGTCGGAGCGGCGCTTGCGGTCTCGGTGGGCTGGGTCGTCTGTGATGGCGACGGCTCAGCCGTTTGAGTTGGCATTGTCGTCTCGGTCGGAGACGGCTCGGCCGTTTCGGTTGGCTCGGCCGTCTCGGTCGGAGACGGGGTATGAGCCGGGATCACCGTGCAGCCGTTGTTGAAGATGGCAATGCCCTCTTCGTTCCAACGGTTGCCCGGGTAACCCCCAGCCACGCCCTGCTTCACGTAGGAAAACGGGGGGACGATATCGCCTTCATGCTGACCATGTCCGGCCTGCAAGAATGCGTTGATTGACACTTCGAGCAGCTCATAAGCTTCCGCCCGTGAGTGCGTCGCGTGGCAAAACTGAACCTTCTTGGTGTCGGTGTCATCCGGCAGAGGGTCCGTCGTAGGAGGTGTGGTTACCGGAGGCCCCGAGGGGCACGCCGGAACCGCAAACTCCTCATTGTAGAGCATTACACGCGTACCGCCGTCGACGCTATCCGAGAAGACAAAGAACATAAGCGTCGGCTCCGTCACGGGGAACGTAAACACCTTGGTGTCCGCCCCATTGATCATGTAACTCGTCTGCTCGACGTAGAACACAGCCGGAATTGAGATTCCGTCCTGCGCCCGCACGCGAATGTTCGTCGGCCCTTCTGATGTTGTCGAGAGAGTCCATGTTGCCACCGGCTGACCGGTTGCACATGAGATCGAGTAGTTCGTACTCACAAGCGACCCCATCACCGGCGCCGCCGGCGGTGGAGGTGTTGTCTCATTGGAGACCAAGTTGTAGTCACCCAAAACCTTGAACAGCTCAGTGACAGGATCGAGGTACCGCACATTTACGGTAGTTCCCCAGTCTGC
Source organism: uncultured Candidatus Saccharibacteria bacterium (assembly GCA_946887425.1). The sequence goes on from CAMPKW010000014.1 coordinate 3,528, forward strand.
ATTGAACGTCTCGGTCTTGCCGACGTTGTCGTTGGGAACCGAGACGTTGCGCGCACCACGAGCATCGGTCACCACGAACCCTACGAGTGGAGCATCATATGACTGCTTGTACGTAATGGTTTGGTTGGCGATGTCGACAGACACACTGGCTGAATTGGGTTCGGCGGCCTGAGCCGGTACGGATACAAACGCGCCTGCCGCCAACAACATCAGTGCGACGAGCAAGCTAAAAACGCCGAAGCGGCGCTTGGTAATCAGATTTTTCAATCTGCTCCCCCTACTTTCGTTTCAATTTCACACAATATGGGATGTTAAGGTGGGCTTTTCATGAGTCACTTAGGAAGTTCTCAAAAAAAGAGTGGCGGCAAGTCGCTGCACACTTTCACTACCATAGCATCTTTTAGTTATTTTGTAAATAGTTTTTAGCTTCAGAGGCGCTTATCTGGTAAAATAGACATATTATGAGTCTATCTATCGGAATCGTCGGCCTTCCAAATGTCGGCAAATCAACCCTATTCAACGCCCTTACTAACAACGACATTTTAGCAGCGAATTATCCTTTTGCTACTATTGAACCAAATACCGGTATCGTACCTGTACCCGATGGGCGCCTGCAAAAACTAGCCGATCTTTATGGATCAACCAAAATCCTCCCTGCTACCGTTACTTTTGTCGATATCGCCGGACTTGTCGCTGGCGCAAGCAAAGGCGAAGGGCTTGGCAATAAGTTCCTTGCCAATATTCGCAACTGTGATGCGATTGTTCACATCGTACGCGCTTTTCATAGTGGCGACGTGATTCATGTCTCGGACAAGATCGATCCGCGCGACGATATTGAAGTCATCAACACCGAACTCATCCTGGCGGACATGCAAACAATTGAAACCCGCCTGCCAAAAATTACTAAAGAAGCTAAGGCGAAACCCGCTCTACGAGCGACGGCTGACTACTTACAAACACTCCTCGATCATCTAAAAGCTGGCACCCCCCTATCCGCTCTTGGCGATTTAAAGGCCGAATTCATCAGCGATCTTCACCTTCTTACAGCCAAGCCGGTTATTTATGCCTTCAACGTTGACGAAGACACGTTAGTCGATGAAACCAAAAAAGCTGAGCTGAGCGCACTCGTCGCACCAGCCCGAACACTTTTTGTATGCGCCAAGCTAGAAGAAGAGATTAAAGGCCTCAGTCCCGAAGACGCCGGCGAGCTCCTCGAAAGCTACGGCGTGAAAGAGACTGGGCTCCTCCAGATGATTCATGCCGCCTATGACACGCTTGGTCTTCAAAGCTACCTGACGGCTGGTCCAAAAGAAGTTCGCGCCTGGACAATCAAGCAAGGTGCCACCGCCCCTCAAGCCGCTGGTGTTATTCACGGCGATTTTGAGCGTGGCTTCATCGCTGCTCAAATTGTCGATTATGATGATCTTATGGAAGCTGGTTCCGAAGCAGCAGCAAAGAGCGCTGGCAAAATGCGCACAGAGGGCAAAGACTACGTCATGCAACCTGGCGACATTGTCGAGTTTCGATTTAACGTTTAGACATGAAGAAGGGCGACGCAAGTGCTTTTGGCACTCGTGTCGCCCAGATCCTCAACTACGTGTCATAGCAGCTTAGCGGTCACAACAGTGACCTGCTGCCAGACATCCCCATCTTTGCATCCGATGAGCCTAATGAGACTATCATCGATATCCCAAACCGGCGTTTTGCCGTCGACCTCGAGGTCATACTTCGGATAAAAGGACACATCAGTCACCTGATATTGCACCCTACCCTCAGACGCAACAAGTTCGATGACGTCACCAGGACGGGAGGCGGTCGTTAAGGCATTAAACGGCCACTTCTCTGTCTCGGCGCTATGAGCCAGGATGTACCCTTTTCGATGGGTCAGCCAGTAGCTCATATTTCTTTCCGTCGGCGGTACGAATGGGCCAGTTTCCTGATCCATGGGCGCAATCGGAAGGTCGATACCCGCAGCTTTATATACGAGCCGTGACGGCGTAGTACTAATGGGCTGCGACACTTCTTTAACCGGAGCCAAAGTCGGTGCCGGTTCTGGCGTTGGCGTGTTGGCTAATGCCTTCACACTCGGTGCCACTTCTGCAGATGGCGACGGTGTGCTCATCTTCGATAGTGTGGGTGTTGCTGTCGTTTCGAGTGATGGAGCGGTCTCGGGGGTCTCTGATGTGAGAACACCGTTAACCACTAAAAATACAGTCACGAACAACATGATCACACCAGCGAGTATGATCGTGCCGAGCCGTGAAGGAGTGCGATCCCGTCTGGGTCGCTTCGCTTCCGACATGATACCTCCTGGTAGATGGTCTGTAATTGAAGAACTAAATGTCGCAAAGCGACTTAACTATAATATATCATATTTTGTAAGAAATGTCTACTTGAGGCGTCGCAGTAGGTAGAACCGTTCCTGGTTACCCTTGGCACCCGCTACGTCACTATCGCGCTTGTCGACAATTGCAAAATAAAACTTCGCCCAGGCTTCGAAATCCTTCAAAATCTGGCGACGAATCGAATCATTTTTGATAATTCCTTTGTTCGTCTGATTTTTACCTGCCTCAAACTGCGGCTTGAGCATGATCGCAAACTGCGTCGCCTGAGTACTAAGATAGTTCACTAGGTGCGGCAATATTTCACGAACACTAATAAATGACACGTCCATAACGATAATATCAGGTTTGTCATCCTCTATATAAAAATCACGAATGTCAGTTTTCTCATGAAGCTTAATGCGCGGATGCCCTTTCAGACTCGGATGGAGCTGGTCGGTACCGACATCAACCGCATACACCAACTTCGCCCCAGACCGTAACGCATAATCAGTAAAGCCCCCCGTACTACTTCCGACGTCGAGCACTATTTTATCCTTGAAGTCAAGCTGCAATATATCCGACACGCTTGCAAGTTTGAGCCCGGCCCGGCTGACATACTGCTGATCGGCCATGAGTTTGATGACGCTCCCCTCGCGGACAAAGTGCCCCGGCTTTGTCACCTTCTCTCCATCAACCGTTACCTTGCCGAGCTTAATCCAACTTTCCGACTGCGACCGACTCGTCGTCAGACCGCGCTTTGTTAATTCGATATCAAGTCGCTGCTTTGTCATGGGTACATAATTCCTTCTACATCTCGGGTAATCTGTGCGATATTTTCCCATGAGCTGCCTTTTGTTAATATCGTCATTGCGTAGGTACCTTTTGGATGGTGGACAATGCCCGAGTCATTAAGATAATCCCACAAAAAGCCAACCTTATCCTGTACCGAGCCTTTACTACCCGCCGGAATACCTCGTCGATAGATCTGACGTCCCATCTTTTCAAGCAAATTCGATCGGTCATCACCACTCAGGAGTGTCCCGTTGTGAATGCCAATCATCAGGCGGTTAAGATCGGCGGCCGAGGACTGCGTGGCTGTTGAGTTTGTGAACGTCGTTGCGCGGCTCATCCCCTTCCCGTAAAGGAAGTTGTTAATATTTGTGCGTCCGAATTTGCCGAGCAGTTCTTCCGCGCACTCATTCGCCGAAAGGACTATCGTCTTTTCAAGACAGGTTGCCATATCATACCCTTGAATGGAATCGTTCCAATGCAAATCGCCCGTACGAATCTTGTCAAATAATACAAGCGACAAGAATACTTTGTATGTACTCGCTGCGACCGTGCCTTCATTGGCGCGCGCGCCAACCGACCAGCCATGACCATCAAGCTGAGTGATGGCAATGCGTGTATTCGAGCTTTGCCCAATATAGTCAACATAGGCCTGGAGCCCAGCGCGTGACGAAGAATAACTTCGATCATAACTCACCGTTGGCGCCACAGGATTCATGGCGAGCTTAATTGTAGCCGCGCTTGGCTCGGATGCGACCGCCGCCTTAAGTGCTTCAGCTAGCTTTGGCTGGTCAACACCCAGTCCACTCGCGGCAGCCGTACGGCCCACCTCTACTCCATCTACAAGTTTCGCTTTTGCGACGCCAGGCTTTACATCCACCTGACTAGCAATACTGGCCGTGTAAGCCGAGACGGCGTCATCTTTAATAACCAATATAACTTTGCCATTCTCATCCGTATCTGTTGAAAGCCATTTTGCAATATCGATTGGCTCAACGGCTATGCTTTTATCGTTACGGTCTTTGAGAGTAATCTCATGTGCAATGTAACGCTCAGCTTGGGAGCGAACCGGCTCAATGTCCTTCATGCCTCGTTTTGGTGCCGTTGCGACCACCTGCAACTGGAGTGTTGTTTGTTTGCCAGTAAACCGAGCGTGCTGAACCTGCTCTCGTACCATATCAGCCGTCACTACACGACCATCGTGAGGCTCCGTCACCACTAACTTGCCCTCAGTAATACTAAGGGCGGCATCAACTGGCACAACCGTCAGCTGCGATGCTACTTTTTGGGCATATTCCGTCAACTGATCCTGATTAAAATCTACCTGCAGGCGTCCGATATCCGAGCTGCGAAACAGGATTGAAAATGGGATAAAACGTTGCCATAGCGGGTAATCAATTGCTTCGCGCACCATGCGATCACCCTCTAGTTCAGCCCCAGCTTCGGCAAGCGATGTGGTTTCTCGCTTATCACCCGATTGAACCGTTACCGATGCATCCTGAAACAACGTGTGTACCTTAGCCGATAGTGTCTCTTCAGTTTGAAGTGCCACTGATTCACTCCCCATTCGAGCAAGCGGCAGCGCCTTCGACTGTGGGTACAGCAACTGCCCCGCCACGACGACAACGAATAGACCAACAAGACCAGTCAATAGACTTCGGCGATGCCGCTCTAATACACTCTTAAGAGCACCTAGCCATTGCAAATGCCTATCGTTGATAACCATAGGTTCTATTTTACCACTTGTGCTTATTTTTTGCGTTCGCGGTATTCGCCAGTTGCCGTATCAACCGAGATGATATCACCGACTTTGATGAAGGATGGGACTTTAACAGTTATACCCGTTTCAAGTGTTGCGTCCTTGAGCACACTGCTCGTTGTATCGCCTTTTACGACATCTTCAGCATACGTAACTTCTAGGTAGAGGTTCTTTGGAAGCTCAACGTTAATCACACGCTCACCAAAGAACTGCAAGTTAAGTTCGTCACCCTCTTTGAGGTAGCCAGATGCAGCATCAACAATGTCGGCGTTAAGCTCGAATTGCTCAAATGTCGATGGATCCATAAAGTAGTATAAGTCGCCGTCGGTATAAAGATACTGAACACTCTTATTGCTCACTTCGGCGCGCTCGATCTTGTCCTGCCCCTTGAATGTCTTTGGAATAACGCTCCCATCGATAAGGTTTTTTAATTTGACGTTAACGATGCTACCGCCGCGGCCCATTACCTTTTGGTTATAGTCGGTGACGCGGTACGGCTTGCCGTCAATTTGGCAGACAACACCTTTTTTAAGATCCGTTGGTTGATACATGGTTGAATAACCCTTCCTTAGAAATGCGACGTGACGCACATCGGTTGATATGCGCCACAACGTTTTCTAACAATTTATATATTAGTTAGATGTCACGAATGGCAATAGTGCCAAGTGACGAGCGCGCTTGATAGCGACAGCCAGCTGACGCTGCTGCTTTGCCGAAAGACCAGTCTTTGCAATTGGCTCAATCTGACCGTACACGTTGATGAAACGCTGTAGTGTCTTTACGTCTTTGTAGTCAAAGTACGCAGGTGTATCTTTTTTGAATCGCTTAATAGCCATGATATTCTCCTAAAATTATTCCTTAAAAAGGAATCTCACTTAAATCAATAGGTTTGTCGTCGATGTCTTCAATAACAACATCGTCAGACTTTTTGTTCTGGCTTGCGCCAGCGTTTGAGTAGCTCGATTGGCCACCTTGAGAATCGCCGTTAGGACCGTCGAGGAAAGTTACATCAGTTGCAACTACCTCTACCCGTGTGCGCTTCTTGCCAGTTTCTTTGTCGTCCCAGCTATCTTGGCGAAGGCGACCCTGCACGAGGCAGCGACGACCCTTTGAAAGATACTGACTCACGAGCTCACCGAGTTTTTCCCAGGCTGTCACATCAAAGAAGTCAGCCGCATCTTCTTGACCACCGCGATCAACTGCAATGCTAAAGCTTGTAATTGTCTTACCGGTTGATGTTGTGCGCACTTCAGGGTCGCGAGTAAGGCGTCCCATCAAGATAACTTGATTGATTGACTTTGCCATGGCTCCTACTCCTCTTCTTTTTCGTCGTTAGATGCAGATCGGTTCTTAGCTTCTTCAAGCGCCTTGCGGCCCTTTTCATCAACAGTCACAAGGAGGTAGCGAAGTACTTCATCGGTAATGTTAAGCGTATTGCTAATTTTTAGGAGCGCTTCAGCTGGAAGCTTTACGTCCATGTATACATAGATAGCAAAATCTTCGCGGTTGATCTTGTAGGCAAGCTTTTTCTTACCCCAATTGTCTTCGCGGATAATTTCACCACCATGAGTCTTGATAAGGTCACGAACTTTCGTAAGTGGCGCCTCGATGTCGACCTCTAGGTCAGGGTGAATCAGAACGGTTAGTTCGTATTCTTTCATAGATTTCCTCCTCTGGAATCCTTTTGGATGCTTATATCGTGTATAAGCCGAGTTAATAACACCTGTAATTATACTAGATTTCATCTGTTACGTCTAGAGGTGAACGAGCCAAGTTCACATACCGCCTGTGCTTGCAAAATACACCACTATGCGTTTAAATCATCTTCGACAGCCGTCACCATCCACACCTTTACAAAAGAAAGTGAAGTTACACCATGACTACACTCACCATGTCAGCGCTCGACCTGCAGCTGGAGAAAAAAGGCCAGTTCAGTGTCGCAGAGTTCTACCAGCGCGCCTCCGAGCTCGCCGAACAGTGCAGCCCCGCAGGCTACCTGTCATCCCACCTGGCAGCCTGGAAGGACAGCGACTACGACGCCGCCAAGATGCGGCACGATGTTCGCCCCTCCCTGGAAAGCCTGCGCCGCTCATTGATGCAGCGGTCATACCGCTGCGACGGCAACCTGGAGCACCTGCAAAGGACCCACGACGCCATAACAAGTGGCGCCGCCGCACAACATGTCCTCGACACCATCGAGGCACATCACTTGGTCAAATGGTGCGAGGTGTTTTGTGAAGTGACCACAGGAGTCCCGGCCGTCTAAGCCCGACATCCATAGAAGTTAAGAGCCCGCCTCCTTCTTGGATGGCGGGCTCTGACTATTTTAGAGGGGAATCATCCCGCAAGACCGAGGCGAATCCAACAAGTTGTTCGTGTCGACGATGATGACGTGTAGCCAGTAGTAGAACTGACGGTAGCTGTAGTACTAGCATTCGATACATTCGATACGCCACACGGTACGTTCTGCCCATCGAGCCAGTATTCAAGTCGAATTGGCGCCGGGTCGCCATTATACGTTGCTGCAGATTCATATATATATTGCACACCGTAGTTGCCACCAACCGCTGGCTGCACCTGCTGCGGCGGAGTGCCAATTTTCTTCAATTCGTTCATCAGAGTGGTGTTGCCGCCCGTATTTGCACTCCCGGTACTGTTAGTGCAAAGATTATCAAGCGTCCCACACGAACCAAATGTAGTCGGATATGCACCGTACGTTGCCGTATAACCATTAATTAACTTGATCAGCTGGCTGACAGCAGAGATACGCGCCGAATTGTTCGCCCGCTGCTGAATGCCGTTATAGGCAACAATTGTAATCGCCGCCAGGATGCCGATAATAACGATCACGATCAGGAGTTCGACGATGGTAAAACCCGCGCGACGCTTCTTTCCGACTAGCACGCCTGCAGGCTCCACCAGCCAATGCCGGCATTTGCCACTCCCCGATGACAGGCAGTGCGCGCTTCATACGATATTCTAATACCATACGCCCCGCTTGCAGCCGTGCCGCGCACATATTGGTAATTCGTTAGACTCGTATTTGGATCATTTGGAATTGAACTAATATATTTTGGGACCAAAGCAGTCGAGAGAGTTGAAAGATTGTAGCCGCTATTGTCAGTACCGACCGATGGATATGTGCCGTTATCCGCTCGATACAGCTCAAGTGCTTTTTGTACACCAGCTATATCAGAGGTTCGCGCCGAGTCACGCGCACGCTGCTGAATACCGTTGTATGCGACAATCGTAATTGCCGCCAAAATGCCGATTATAACTATGACAATGAGTAGCTCGACAATTGTAAATCCTGATTGTTTTTTCATATTTCCCACCATTTACTCCTCATTTTATCATGCAGTCTTCAAACGCAACAAAATACCCACCACGAGTCTTTTAACAACCAGGCGTGATATAAGGAATGAACTGCGAATTGTCGGTCGCCCAAGCTCCCGTAACCGGGCGTTTGAACACACCGATATAATCCCTACCTGCACCGCACGGCACTGACGCGCCTTCTTTTTCATTTTCATCAAGTACATATGGTCGACCCCAAGGATCAACAAGATTGTTTATATTGATATTCGACGCTGTTGAAATCGCCTGAAGCGCCGCACGGTAGTTTATCCAGCAACTATCGGTCGTCTGATTAAGCGTGGCAAGGTCGGTACCCGCTGGCTTAGTCATGCATACACCAGCAGTACCAGTAGAATTCGTAATAAAGCGTAGCGCCTGCTCGCCAGAATTGTAACGAGCCGCTTGGATCGCCTTGCTGAACATAGCAAGGTCGCTATCAATCTTCGTTGTCTGCGCTCGCTGCTGGATGCCGTTGTACGCCACCACTGTGATCGCTGCCAGAATGCCGATAATAACGATGACGATGAGTAGTTCAACGATAGTAAATCCCGATTGGCGATGTCCTACATTAACCATTGGTATATCCTCCTGTTACCCAAGCACCCTCAATGGCCCAGTTACGCCCTGGGCAGCTAAAGCCCGGGCTACTAGGAGCGCTCTGACCCGATGGCACGGTGTCAAACCGTGTCACACCAAGCACATAGAAAGCGCCACGTGTAGCATCACATCCGCCTGACGCACCCGCGCCGTAACGATGATAGAAATACGTCTTATTATCACTCGTCCACGATGGAGCCAAGCTAGTCGTACTCACGACCGTACCCATGTTTGCTGGATCAAGCGGCACCTGCGAGATTGTTTTGTTCGTGACGAGCGCGGATAGGAAGTTAGTAGCAGACGTACCGTTATGAGACACCTCCCAGCCGGATGCATTCGCCGTACCTACTGCAGCAGGATAGCTACCATTGGTGGTCTTGTACAATTCCAGTGCTTTGACGATAGTCTGCATATCCTGCACACGCTGCGCATCTCGCGACCTACCCTGAATGCCGTTATACGCAACAATCGTGATCGCGGCCAGAATGCCGATAATAACGATGACGATTAAGAGCTCGACGATCGTGAAGCCTGTTTGTTTTTTGTAGATGCCCATCATACTTATGCCTAATATACTACGTAGGTAGGTAAAGCGGCAACCTAGTGACTGTCGCCAGAGAGCTCATCGAGACTATTAATCAGCACGTCGCGTGGCCGTGAGCCATCTGCAGCACCAATCACACCCTGCTCTTCCATCTCTTCGATAATACGAGCGGCACGGGCATACCCGATACGCAGGCGACGTTGCAATAGGCTCGTGCTCGCCTTGCGGCTTTCGATCACGACTCGAAGGGCGTCCTTGTACATATCGTCACCGCTTCCAGCGTCGAAGTCCATCACGACACCACCCTTGCCATTTAACTGTACTGGTTGCGATACAATCTCATCGTTGTACTGCGGTGCGGACTGCATGCGAAGATGATCGGTAATTTTCATAACCTCTTCGTCCATCACCCAAGCACCCTGGATACGCTTCGGTTTATTCATTCCAGATGTCAGCATAAGCATATCACCCTGTCCGAGTAGCTTCTCGGCACCAACCTGGTCGAGAATTGTACGACTATCTACCTGAGAGGCAACCGTAAAGGCAATACGCGCTGGTACGTTAGCCTTAATAAGACCGGTAATAACATCAACTGACGGACGCTGCGTCGCGAGTACGAGGTGAATACCGACCGCGCGGGCTTTTTGCGCCAAGCGCACGATCAACGCCTCAACGTCACGCGCCGCTACCATCATAAGATCGGCGAGCTCATCGATTACAATCACGATGTACGGCATTGCCCCGTCGTCTACCTGCTGAGCATTTCCATCTTCGTCTTCGATAGAGATTTTCTTACCACCAGACTCAAGCTTTTGATTATAGCTCTTGATGTCGCGAAGCTTTTCTTCAGCGAGCAACTTGTATCGTCGCTCCATCTCATTAACGGCCCATTTAAGTGCACTGATTGTTTTCTCGGGCTCCGTAATAACAGGAGTAAGCAGATGCGGAATATCTTCGTATGGCGCCATTTCAACCTGCTTCGGGTCGACAAGGATCAGTTTCATTTGGCTCGGACTATTACGGTACAAAAGACTTGTGAGGAGCGTATTGATCATGACTGACTTACCAGAACCAGTCTGACCAGCAATCAAAAGGTGCGGCATTTTGTTCAGCTCGCCCACGACCGCTTCACCAGAAATATCCTTACCAATCGCAAAGCTCAGCGGTTCGTGGCCATGCTTCCACTGCTTGCTCGTAAGGATGCCATAAAGACGTACGTCAGCTGCCTTGCGGTTTGGTACTTCAATACCCACCGCGCGTTGACCTGGAATCGGTGCTTCAATACGAAGTGATTGCGCAGCGAGGTTGAGGGCAATATTAGTTTCAAGTGCCGTAATACGCGTCAGCTTAACGCCACTTGGCGGACGAAGCGTATACTGGGTCACTTTCGGGCCAATATTGGCGCCTTCCATCTCGACATCAATACTAAATTCGCTCAATGTATCGCGAATCGTTTGGGCATTTTGCTGTACGTCACCAGCATCAGCCGGAGATTGTTTTTTCTCGAGTAGCTCAACGCTTGGTGCGCGCCAGTTCGGATCATTCACTGATACAAGTGCCGACTGCTCTTCAGCGCCCTTATCACGAGGAACACTCCCTCGGAGACTTGAGCGGTGCGCCGACTTCTTCTCTTCTTTCTTGACTTCAGATGCATCAAGCATTGGCACACCGGCGTTGAGCTTAATTTCAGCCATTGGTGCGGCTACTTTTGGCTCAGAGGCGGCAGCGGCCGTACGCATCACTTTCACATTGGCCTCTTGTTCGGCTATGTCGCGACGAGATAATTCCCACAGTTTCTTTATGACCGTAATCGGAGAAATGCGCAGAACGAAAAGTGCCGTAATACAAACCAAAAGCACATATACAAAAGCAGCAACGGCGCTATCGACGAGGCTGAGCATGGCGCTATTAGCGACGTCGCCGATAAAACCTCCTGTCGTCTTCCCCTCTGCATTCTTCATAAGGCCAAACAGACCAGCAAACCAAACAACCATCAAAAAGGCCGCAAACTTAACGACGAATGAGATACGGTTATTGTCGGCACGAAAAATCTCAACAGCAATATACACAAATAGCAGCGGCAATATATAGACGGCGTATCCGACTGTATTTATCGCAGCTTGATGAAGCCAGTCAAGAATTGGGCCACCTGCCCCAAACCAAGCAACAACAAACAAGATCGAGACGGCGATAAGAAAGACAGCCCCAACCTGTGCCCAAAAGCCATCCGGCAAGCTATGTTGCGGTGCTGCTTTGACAGGAGCTTTTTTGCGTGTTGATTTTCTCTTTTGTGCCATAAACTGTTCTTATTATAAGCGCTTTCGCGACTGATTGATATGGCATATTATAGCAAAAATTACAATATTTTGCAAGAGGCTTATGTCTATCTCCCCTAGGCGATGTCGTCAACCACGTCGCTCACCAACACAGAGCGAGCCGTACGATACTTAATGATAAGTGCGACAATTACCACGTAGAATAAAATCCACACGACACATATAACAGCATACAAAGTTGCCTTGACCTCAAGCGCATAAAGCAATGACACGCATTGCACAGCCCCCCATGTCAGCCAGGTAGCAAGACTAAACTCATCAGACTGTTTGGTGGCAATGAGCTTTTGTAGCTGCGGTATGCCTGCTGCGATGCCCACGATAGACGCAATGGTATATAAGATATAAATAGGAGCCATGAGTTGTCTTTGTTTATTTTTTTATTGTATTAATATAATTTTAACATTAGTTTTATAAAAAGTCAATATAATAACCCCTCATTACTGGGGGTTATTACATTATTTCGCGCAAGTTTTAGTACGGGCGACTATCTTGAGCTTGTCGGGCTTTTGTATCAGTAGCCTCGGTATCGGGTACTTGAGGCGCCGGGAACTTCTTTGGCTCTGGGCGTGGACCGCGATTGTCGCTATTTCGACGCTGCGGACGACCTTCGCCACCTCCTTGCGCTTGCCCTTGGCCTTGCGCACGGTTTTGACCACCACCGCCACCGCCAATTTCGTTAATCACTGGGATCACGATTGGCGTACGACGAGTTTGATCGTAGAGAATGTGAGTAATCTCATCCTTGAGTTCCTTTTTAAGCACATCCATATCAATGCGCTTACCACCAATACGAGCCACCTTTTGCTTGAGGTACTGGCGGATCATTCCCATCAGCTCTTCACTATCGCGGAGATAGATGAAGCCGCGTGAGATGATATCTGGACTAGTCATGAGACGGCCGCTACCACGAGCAAGTGTCAGAACAACCACGAACATACCTTCGGCCGCCATGTGGATACGATCCTTTAGCACAACTTCTGATACGATTGCGCCGCTATCGTCGTACATATTGCCGCCAACCTGAATACGGCCGTTTTTGCGTGCACCCTCGGTGTCAATTTCGATTACGTCACCACTATCACATACAAAGATATTATCGCGCGGGATACCAGCTTCTTTTTCCGCAAGCTCAGCGTTGTGGACAAGCATGTGGAATTCTCCGTGAATCGGCATGTAGTATGTTGGATTCAAAGCATTAAGAAGCTTCACGTGATCATCGTAGTAGCCGTGGCCCGAAAGGTGAAGTGGACCGACGCCAGTAAGGTGCGTTTTACCATTTTGGATAACGTCACTACCCTCACGCATCAAACCATCAACCGTACGAGTCACGTACTTTTCGTTACCAGGAATGGCGTTTGAGCTAAAGACAATAACGTCTGAGTTTTTAATCTTGATGAACTTGTGTGAACCAGTAGCCATGCGGTTAAGAACGGCGTTAAATTCACCCTGCGAACCGGTACAAACAATCGTTACCTTGCCATCAGGCAGCTTCACGACGTCTTCCATCTTCACGACGACGTCTTTAGGAATCTTGATAACACCGGCACGAAGAGCTACTTCGAGGTTCTGAATCATTGAGTATCCAGCAAACGCAACCTTGCGGTCGTGCTTCTTGGCCTCTTCCAAAATAACCTGCATACGGTGGATCTGAGATGAGAAACAGCTCAGAATAAGGCGGCTATTTGGATATTTATCCATCACCTGGCCCATTGATACCTGGATGTCGAACTCACCGTGCTCGTGTCCACCTTCTGACTCACAGTTGGTTGACTCGTTCATAAGCATCAAAATGCCTTCTTTGCTGGCAATTTCGGTCATACGATCGAGGTCGAACTTTTTACCGTCAACCGGAGCGTCTTCAAAGCGCCAGTCACCAGTGTCGATCAACACACCAAGGGGTGTACGAATAACAACCGCAGTTGCATCTGGAATAGAGTGGTTCACGCGGACAAGTTCGATATTAAAGCTGTCGCCAAGCTGTACGCGCTCGTGTGCCTCAGGATCGAGCTCATTGTATTCTGGCTCGAAACCACTAGTTGCCTCTTCCATTGTGCGCTTCACCATACCGAGCGTAAACTTGCTTCCGTATACGGGAGCAGGAATTTTGTCGATAATGTGACGGAATGCACCGATGTGGTCGAGGTGGCCGTGTGTAAAGATAACACCACGGATTTTGTGCTTATTCTCTTCGAGGTAACTAATATCAGGGGTGATGTAGTTAATACCTGGGTAGTCTGAGCCTGGGAACAAGAAGCCCATGTCGATGACGATAATGTCATTATCATACTCGATTGCCATACAGTTTTTACCAATACCCATTTCACCAAGACCGCCGATTGGCATGATCTTTAGTTTTGGCGCATTGTTACTGCGCGGCTGGCGCTTTTGGTCGGCAAGACTAAACTGACGACCTTGGTAGCCGTTGTAGATAGACTTATTGACTGGAACGTTAATGACGTGCTGACTCGCACGGACATTGACGTTCTCGCTGGTACGACGCTGGGCGCGAAACACTTCACCCTTGCGTGTCGTCGTACTGTTAAGTACGGTATTGTTTGATTTGGTACGCTGTTGTTGCTGCGGACGCTTGTTTTGATCGTCTGCTTGCGTGTTACCGAGTCTTCGTTGACCCATAATGTATTATTTCTCCTTTGTTTTGAAATAAATTATATATGCAAAATAAAATACGAGGAGAGGGATTTATCTGAGAATGACAGCCGTTACCCTCTTTGTAAGTAAGACTAGTATAGCAAAATTACGCCTCATTCGCAAGTGATATACGTTCTACCATCTCTGGAACTCGCAAAAAATCATCAATAAGGGTCTGACGGAGACTGCCATTATAAAGCGCAGCGGCAGGATGATAGAGCGGAACGATGAGCCATTCGTGTTCACGACCGTCGTGGTATTTCACCGACTTATGAACCGCATGGCCATGCACTTGGCCAATTTTCGCATCGGGCAAAAAATACTCCATACTATGACGGCCGAGTGTGATCACCACTTTAGGATTAATGATTTCAAGTTGTCGTAGCAGATACGGCCAAAACGCTTTCTTTTCCTCCGGGAGTGGATCACGGTTGTTTGGCGGCCGGTACTTTACGATATTGGTAATATACACGTCGCTACGATCCATCCCCGCCTGAGCGAGCATTTCGTTCAGGAACTTCCCCGCCGCGCCAACAAACGGCAACCCCTGCTCATCCTCATTCTTGCCTGGCGCTTCTCCGATAAATACGATATCAGCATTGATATTTCCATCTCCAAGCACCAATTGTGTCGCTTGGTCGGCCAATTCGGGGCAAATATTTTTCGCTATAATCTCTGCCGCTATTTGATCGAGCTGAGCCTGCGCGTCCATTAACGACGCTTATCCAAGCGTCGTTTGATAGCTCTCCATACCCGAGGAGCTGCCCATTGGATGAGCTTGAGAACAATGGTTGATTTGAGTAATCGTCCAAACATCGTACCTCTATTATACCGTGCTTTTCACTATATTGGCCAATGTCACGAGGCGAATACTGGAAATGAAAAGAGAGTCCCTCCTGGAGACTCTCTTTTCCCTGCGGTAGCCGTTGCTACTGCGCGTCTTTGATACTCAAGCTTAGACGGCCACGTTCGTCGATACCAGTGAGCTTAACGTTGATGATTTGTCCTTCGTGAAGTACGTCTTCAACCTTTTCAACACGCTCGTCAGACAGCTGCGAAATATGGACCATTCCATCAATGCCAGGCATGATATTGATAAAAGCGCCGAAATCTTTGATACTGACAACTTTACCTTCGTAGATCTTGCCCACTTCAGGCTCTTCAGTAAGGCTCTTGATCCAGTTGATCGCTTTTTCGATATTGCTCGTATCGCTGGCAGCTACTGTAATGAGACCGTCTTCCTTGATGTCGATCTGCGCACCGGTTTCGGCAGTAATCTTGTTGATCACTTCCCCACCCTTGCCAATGACAGCACCAATCTTATCCGGGTTAATCTTAATCTTTTCAATACGTGGAGCGTATGGACTTAACGTCGTCTTAGGTGCTGCAAGTGTCGTCATCATGTGCGCCAAAATATGCGCGCGACCAGGCTTGGCGGCTGTCAACGCTTGCTTCAGAATATCAACTGACAACCCATGAACTTTCATATCCATCTGAATTGCCGTAATACCTTTTTCAGTACCAGTCACCTTGAAGTCCATGTCACCAGCAAAGTCTTCAGCATCAGCGATGTCACTCATGACATATGGCGTGTCGCCGTCCATCATAAGACCCATCGCAATACCAGACACTGGTCGCTTCAATGGTACGCCGGCGTCCATAAGGGCGAGCACCGAGCTACAGGTTGCAGCCATTGAAGTTGAACCGTTCTGGCTCATGATTTCGGTCACGCTACGGATAGCGTATGGGAATTCTTCTTCAGTCGGCAGCATTGGCAACACGGCGCGCTCGGCAAGATAGCCATGTCCGATTTCGCGTCGTCCTGGAGAACCAAGGCGACGAACTTCCCCTACTGTATAGCCCGGCGCGTTGTAATGGTGCATGTAGCGGCGCTCACCGTCATTCACTTCCATAGTATCAACGAGTTGCGCATAGCTCAGTGGCGCGAGTGTCACGATATTCATTCCCTGCGTAACGCCACGGGTAAAGAGCGCCGAACCGTGCGTACGTGGCAAAATACCAACTTCGCTCGATAGCTGACGAATTTCCTCAAGGCGACGACCATCTGGGCGAAGGCCGTGCTCGACAATTCCCCTGCGAACGTCTTTATGAAGTGCCATCGTAAAGGCCTCGTCGTATTCACCGCGTAGCTCTTTGTATTCATCTTCACCGACTTGCTCGATCATAGCCGCGTGGAATTCGTCACGAAGTGTTGAGATAAGCTCGTTGCGTTCAGGATACGGCTTGCGAAGATCTTCGCCGATTTTGCCGTCAATCCAGGCATCAACTGCAAGTTGAATGTCCTCGTTAGGTAGCACAAGCTCGTATGGAAGTGCTTCAACACCCACCTTAGCGGCAAGTTCTTTTTGTGCTGCGATTGCTGGCTGGAACGCCTCGAACGCCCATGCAAGCGCATCAGCAATCACCTCTTCAGACACTTCGTTCGCTCCAGCTTCAACCATCGTGATACCACTTTCGATACCAGCAACAACGAGATCAAGATCACTTGCGTCACGCTCTTCGGGAGAAGCAAAGGCCTTAAACTCACCATTCACTTGTGCTACACGAAGACCGGCCACGGGACCGTCAAATGGCGCACCAGTCAGCATGAGTGCAGTTGAGGCGGCGATCATTGCCACCATGTCTGGACGGAAGCTTGGGTCCATCGAAAGCACACTTGCGACGTTCTGCACTTCTTGGCGATAGCCTTTTGGAAACAGCGGACGAATCGGGCGGTCAATCAAGCGACCAATCAGAATCGCTTCGTCACTTGGACGGCCTTCACGCTTGATGAAACGGCTGCCGCTAATCTTTCCAGCTGCATAAAATTTTTCTTCATAGTCGATACTTAGCGGGAAGTAATCCATGCCGCTGAGTGGCTTTTTGCCGACCATGGCAGTACCGAGTACGACTGTCTCGCCGTACGTTACCAGTACTGAGGCTGAGGTGCGGAAGCCGACACGGTTAACTTCAAGCTTAAGCGGACGCCCGCAAAGTTCGGTGGTAACAGAAATAATATCCTTGCCAGTAGGGTTGATTGTAGACATAGTATGTCCTCCTTTTTGTTTACTCGCCTTATATTGTGTGAGCGATAAGTAACGGGTACAGGAATTTGTGAACAACAAATTTCTCTATCCACCACTTACGTCGCTCTTGTAGCGAGTGATGTTTTTATTATACCACCGACGGAGCAGTTTACCTGCGAAGTGTTTACCCTAAGCCTACAGAGCAGTCTTAGCCCATTGCCCAGCGGCATCAGCAAATCGCGCTTGGCTTGCCTCGTCCCAATGCAGCCCATCTTCGCCTAGCTGCACATAGTCACCAGCATCAAGGAAATCGACATCATGCTTCGCCGCTACTCGCGACAGCTCGACGACATATTGGATTGATTTTTTTACCGACTCATAATCAAACGTACCTTTGCTCGATAATCCCGTTGCAGGATCAATTAACCGTTCAGGGTCAAGCGGTAATGGCGCGACGAGCAGTATAGACTGCACACCCCCCTCCTTTGCGTACGTAATGTATTTTTCAAGCGAATCGGCAATGTCGCGTGCTGTTTTTTGATGTGCAATCTGGCAATCATTCGTACCAAGTACAATAATTACCGCATCGGGATTGTGGCTTTCAAGGCATGGCCGGAAATATGTCCAGCCATTCTTGGTTGGCTTTTTCGCATCAGGGTGTTCGCGATCGATTGTGCGCCCACCAAGACCCTCCTCAATCACGTATGCCTGGTCTTCTAATTGCCGCTGCAGCAAACGCGTCCATCGCT
The DNA here is from genome assembly GCA_946887425.1 of uncultured Candidatus Saccharibacteria bacterium. The sequence goes on from CAMPKW010000014.1 coordinate 21,658, forward strand.
GCAACTCATTGAAACGCTCAGGGCGGTCAGGGTGCTGCCCGTAGGTATTAGAATCACCAAAACAAAGAATTGTTTTTCTATTCAAACATGTGTCGGTCTGTATCGTCGCGGTCATGGCACTCACACCCCTTCTTTGCATATATTTTCTGAACGTAGCCTTTTTTTACAATCACCGAGCCGTCCTCGACGGACACGATATCGTAACGATTTGCTTCGTCAATCGTACTAAGTAATGAAACAATTCTACCCTGGCAATTGATGCGCCGCAAGCCAGCAAGCGCTGCAGCGCTACTCATTCGGTCGTATTCAATACCAATACTGATCCAATCAATGCCCTCGGTTTTCTTTGCTCCGCGCAGCAGCTGAACCATTGTATCGAACCGACTGGCCACATCGACATTTTCTCTCGCAAGTTTATTCAAATGCGAAGCGGAGCCAATACTAGTGATTCGCCCAAGACCGCTGAGCGCTACGGCGGCAAGACTATCGCCAAGATGAAGCTGCGCGATCGTATCCGACTCTTCGAGCTTCTTCGATAAGCTGTCGTTGCCATTATAGCCCTTGCCGTAAGCATCTTGAAAGAAAGCGCATAGCTCGTCAAAATGATCGTCAAAGCTAGCCGAATCATCTGATCTTCGAACAACATCGTACTGCAGCTCAGGATACATCTTATTCATTTGTAGATACTATGCACCACGCTTTGCCCAAAACGCAAGCATTAGCACCAACAAATAGCACCTTACTGTCATCTTAAGCGCCCCCGAACCCTGCAGGCTCCACCTATACGCCACTAACGCGTGATGATAATAACATCATCCATCAGGCCGGAATAGAAATTAC
>CAMPKW010000015.1 GCA_946887425.1 uncultured Candidatus Saccharibacteria bacterium
ATCACGACTGTTCTCGACGCTGTTCAGACAAAGAAAATCACCTCTCTACCGCTTTTCTACGTTGAGTCAACTCAAGAAAGAATATAATACAATATTTCTTAGATATTTTAAGTGAGTAATCGCTCACTTTTTTATATTGTCGTTTTCACCTAGACTCTGATTCATAAGGAGAACGAATACGATGAATGAATCAATCAAATCCCTAAAAACCGAAGGCGTCGCCATGCTACCCTACGCACCAGAGCTTCAATCGGCAGTAGATGAAGCCGCTACGCTATGGCAATCATTCTGCGCGCTTCCGCTTGAGTCAAAACAGACCCTGCCCGCCAACAGTGATGCGGCCGGAACTGGCTACGAGTTTAAGGATGGGATCGGCAACCATGCCGACAAAAAAGAGAACTTTGACGTTGCTACCGCCCATCAATCCTACCTAGAAGGGCTGCTCAGTCAGCCAATTGGCGAGACTGAACAAAAATTTTCACGTGCCGCACTGGCACTATCAAAGCAAATGACCCCGCTGGCCGTTCGGTTTGCCAAGCAAGCCGAAGCTGAATTCAATCTTATAGGCTTTCACGAAAAGGTTAGAAACAGCACCGACACCATCTTTATACGGTTTCTTCATTACAGCGGAGGCCGAACCGACGGAGAGCTGATTGCCGAACCCCATACCGATCAAAGTGGATTCACCTTTCATCTATACGAAACTGCCAGTGGCTGCGAACGGCTCGACTATAAAACAAATGCGTGGCATGATATGCCTGTAGAGAGCGGCAAGACAGCAGTCATCCCTGCGATGCAGCTACAGTATGAGTCAGGCGGCGAGCTGCGCGCCCTCACTCACCGAGTTATTGCTACGGAGCAGACAAAAGATATCGGTCGCTATGCCATCGTCTGCTTTGTTCGGCTGGCCAATAGTCCCATTTATGACAAGGTGACCCATGGGCGCCTCCAGGAGAGAGAGCCGGGATTTAATTATCATATAAGTCGAAAGGAATTTGAAACCCTTTTTACAACTTCAACGGGGTCATAACCTCACGGTAGAAGACTGGCCGATCCGGAGCGCTACGCTCTTTGCTGTAAACATACCCATGGGCGGAAAACGCGTGAGTATCGTCAAGAGAATCAATTCGCTGATTGATTACCCATCGCCCCATAACACCGCGCATCATTTTGTTATAGATAGCAACCTGAGCTTCCGCTCCATTCGGCTTCATATCAATAAATGCCGGCGTCACAACACGCGTTGCGGCCGAAAGGTACGGCGAAATGGCCTTGGCGTATTCATAAGATGACAACATTAACACTTCACGCTTGGCATGTTGCTCCACGTACTTGCCTAGCATATCACCCCAGAATTGATAGAGATTAACCGCATTACCTACAATAAGCTTGGTTTTCATCTCCAGCCGATACGGCGAAATACAGTCAAAGGGCCGGACTAGCCCATATAGCCCACTCGGTACCAGCACGTGCGACTGCGCAAATAAAGCATCGGCTTCTGTCAGCGAAGCGGCTTGCACGCCCTTGAAAACATCACCGTCATACGCCCAAAACGCCGGTTGCGTAATTTGCTGACAGTACAGATCCCGAACCTTCTCTGCCAGCGCGTCACTTACCGACATCAAGGACTTAATAGCTAGGGTGTCGTAGTCCGCAATCAGCGCACGAATTTGGTCTGCCTGCTGTTGAAAAATGGGAGATGTCGGCTCGACGTAAGCCGGCGCGGGTCTCATAAAATCCATTGTTTTTGAGGGGGTAAGTATCGTAATCATATATTCCTACTATCATACGCCCAGTGAAGAAGCGCCTGACGTTGCCGGCGACGACAGGCTAGATCACCAGGTGCGCAGTGCGCTCTTATCTGAGCCTCGTGACGAACCATCTGCCGCCAGCGCCCGATCTGCCTTTTGTCTTCGTCGGGCATTCGGCGCCCCATATAGTAACGACAATACCACTGAAACCATCCACGAGGGTCATTCTCATGGATCCACCCTTTTTGACGCCATTCATCCAGCGACTGGCTGGCGGCTACCTGAAAAAAGTTGAGCATAGCATCACGCCTACCCGGCGCCAGTACAGCATTCTCATACCAATCATCCGGAAACTCATCTCGACAGTCGCGCATATACACACCACCAAATACACCAAGAGCCAGCATCTGTTTTGGTGTTAAATCAGGGGTGAAATCCGAAGAAAAGCTCTCACCCATCGGTTCGCTCAGTACATACGTATAGCCGTGCTGCATGCGATCACGAACGATTATTGTCTTCACGCCTGCGCAGTTGCTAATTTTTTATTCATAAGAACATCATAACCGTCGGTCACTTCGTCCTCTGGCCGGACGCCGAGCTGCCTGAGCACCTGCCGAAGCTCGGCAGCAACAACCTCATAGTCCGCATGCTCATCGGTCAGCTTTTCAACCTCAACAAAACTGCCAAGGCCATCAACGGTGTCTATGCATATTTCGATCTCACCCATATGAGCCTTCTGGCGAGTCTTTGTCAGGTCTGAATAGAGCGTAAAAGAGAGTTGTTCGATAATAGCCTCGAGCTCGGCAGGATCAGCAATTTCCGTCTCATGCTCGATACTATCCATTTGATTCGTGACCGATCGCTTCAAGGTGAAAATATGCTTAGTGTCGCCCCCTCTCGTCTCTGATCGAATGCGCAACCATGCCGCAGTATTGTCAGCTGCATCTTCAACGCCAATCTCTCCATAAACGCGGTCATGTTGCGTAACCGGCTCAGTGACGGAGATATTTTGCGCCGCAAGAACATCAATAATTGATTGAATGGACGAAGTGATGGCCTTTATTTCTATTTCTCGCATACCCTTCCCTTCTAGATGATTCGCTGCGCAGGGCCAGTTTTGAAATGCACTTCATCAAACAGCACCATACTACTTGGTGTTAATTTATATAGTTGATGTTTATTCTTGCCTTCAACAAATCGCTGATGAAATTCTTTACCCGCGCCGTCATACTTCTTGACATAGCTTGCTAAGATTTTCTCAACAATCGAAGCATCCTCAACAATGGTCACTGATCCTTCAGCCTGAATGCCGATAACCGGCAAGTCTTGCTTAATAGCGATCGCTATCGCTACTCGCGGATTTGCAACAACCTCTTCACTATGTCGACGCCCCGGCAAGCTAAGCCAATAGATATTTCGTTGATCATCCGCAACAAAGTAAACCGTCGATATCCACGGCGCATTGTCGCGACTCGTTGCAAGCTGCATGACAGTACCAAGTGCGAGGAATTCATCAATGTAGTCTTCTGCGGATTTTGGCGCCTGCGCCTCAACAAGCACTGGCCCAATTTCGCCGCGCTCACGTGCCTTGTTCGCCCATTCGTCGGCGAGTTCATTGCCAATATCACCTTCATGTCCACGCACCCAGGTCAATGTAGCATTCGACTGTTGATAAATCGGATACACTTCCTGAACAATATCAAGATTTTTAATCTCTCCACCTTTTTTCTTCCAACCCTTCGCCTCCCAGCCAGGTGCCCATTTCGTGATCACATTGATCCAAAACTCGCTGTCGGTGAAAATTTCACAGTGCTCGCCACTTGCGTCTTTCAAGGCGGCCAAGATTGCCTTGCCCTCCATGCGAATATTCGTCGTCTGTCCCTCTTCGCTGCCAATCAGATGCGGCTGTAGTTCTTTAATAACAGCGTAGCCCCCAGGGCCAGGATTTGGGCTCGCGCTGCCGTCAGTATAATAGGTAATCATTATCTTTATTATACGCTCTCGGGCATGAATATACTCTCATTTTACCGAAGGGGTATCGGGGATCAATAGCAGACGACTATCGACTACTGATGTTTAAAATATTTCCGTCAGGGTCCTTAAACCAGGCAGATTTATACGGACCCATAAAATGAATATCTCCTTCGCGCGTCACATCAGGCATATCATAATGCTCAAAACTAATGCCTTTTGCGGCAAGCGCAGTAACCACCGCTTCAGCGTCATCAACTTCCCACGATGCCGACGTTGCCTCGTTAGTACCTGCGTTCTCTGATTGATACACAAACAGTTTTCCGTCGCCACTTGTGTACGTTACGCCACCTGGGTTTTCGTCCACCTCGGCGAGCCCGAGTGTCCCGCCATAAAATTCTTTTGCCACTTCCATATCCGAAACGGCAAGCGTTGCAAATACTGTCCCCTCGTTTAACATAGACACCTCCTTTATTAGGATGATACTTCTATTATACGCCTCATCGATAAACAAAACTCCCCTGCTCGCAAGAACAAGGGGGTAGATTATTTATAATGTACGACTAAACAGGAAGCAGTCCGATTATGAGAGCCATTATCATTATCGTTACAAATTCATGACCAGCCGTCAGTAATGTGAGCTTCTTGCGGCGACCTTCGAATGTATCATGTACAAATAGGCGCGTTGCCGTGAAACCAAGCCATAGCCAAAACGCTGTCGACAATGCATCTTGCAGGAACGAATTATTAAAGAATTGATGGCTTAAGAACGTCACATGCGCTAGGACATACGCCGTAATAACCGAAGCGATAAATGTACCACCGTACATCAAGGTTGTCTGTGCGTTCGATACTTTGCTATCCGGCTTCACCTTGGCCAGCCTCATCCAGGTCTTGCCGAGCACACCTGGCGAATACCATATTGCACCCACTACCATACTAGCGGCAGCGGCAGCGAGCACTGCCCAATAGTTAATAACTACATCCATATCGCCTCCTTGTTAATGTACCTACAGTATGCGCCCAACCCCGTCGGTACGCAATAGGCTTTTCCCGCACTATACGTCCCGAATAACAGACTCTGGATGCAATTCTTCAACGATATATACCCCGTTCGATTCACGGTTATATTCGATCATAAACTCTGCCGCAAAATAGTCGCCATTTTTTACAATCTTATAATGAAGAATCGCCTCGTGGTACGATTCATCCGTTGGAGCAGGGCCCTTATATATCGTTACCTCGTGCGCCTTGCCTGGGTTCAAAAACCGGTCAAGCTCATAACGCATACCGAGCATCTCGATCTTATCTAGCTCCACCTCAACATCGCCCGTATTTGTCGCCCAAGCAGTAACAGTCATAGTCGAACCATTCACATAGGACTTGCAGTGATCAAGGCGTATCGTCGGTATAACCTTTCGCCCCTTGGCATCAACAAGTAATGACTTCGCAGGCACCGCCTGACCTTCTGGAGCTGGATCGTCTTGTCTCCAAGGATCGTCATTGTCATTACTTTGACCATCTTTCTTAGACTCATCTATAAATATCGGCTCGCCCTTGAACATCCGCCCTAGTCCGTCAAAAAATCCCATAGCAGCACCTCCTTTTAACGATTGCTCTACTTCTATTTTACCGTACCGCTTACTCGCGGTGATGTAGGAGATCGTCTTAAGCTAGCTCAGAAATCGCGATGCGCTTCTGACTGGTCGTATTGCGATCACGAATAGTAACAGTCCCATCGCCCTCGATAGTATCGAAGTCAATCACGACGCAGTACGGAGTACCAATTTCATCCTGGCGGCGGTAGCGCTTACCAATGTTGCCATTGTCGTCCCACATGACGTTGCCGTGTTTTTTCTTGAGCATATTGTAGACTTCACGAGCTTTAGCGACAAGTTCCGGCTTATTCTTGAGTAGTGGTGATACGCAGTACTTCACTGGAGCTAGGTGCTCCGGGAACTTGAGGTAAATACGCTTCTCGCCGTTTACTTCATCTTCTGTATACGCAGCTGAAAGCACTGCCATGAGTGCACGTTCCACACCGAATGATGGCTCAATTACATGCGGAACAAACTTTTCGTTTGTACCCTTTACGATATAGTCCATACTCTTGCCAGCGACACGCTGAATATTACCAAGATCAAAATCAGTACGGTACGCTAGGCCCAAAAGTTCCTCACGACCAATTGGGAAATCATATTCAATATCGATAGTGCGCTTAGAGTAGTGCGCACGGTCGCTTTCTGGCACCTCAAGTTCGTGAATGCTCTCGCGCGGCAAACCAAGCGCCTCAAGGAATTCATAAATATCTTTTAGAAGCGCCTCGAATGATTCTGCCCACTTTTCCGGGTGAACAAAATACTCAATCTCCATTTGTTCAAATTCACGGCTGCGGAATACAAAATCTCGTGGACTAATTTCGTTGCGGAATGCCTTGCCCTGCTGGGCAATACCAAATGGAAGATCAGGATAAAAGGCGTCGACGACATTCTTGTAGTTCGTAAAGATACCCTGGGCTGTTTCTGGACGAAGATATGAAATCGACTTGTCATCCGCAACCGGCCCAACTGTGGTCGAGAACATCATATTGAATGTACGAACCTCAGATAGCTCATTGCCATTAGGACTCTTTACGCCCTTTTCGCGAATCAGTTTTGTCATATCATCAAGTGACAAGCCCTCGGCAGCATAGCCAGCGTCCTTAAGTAGGTGATCGGCACGAAAGCGCTGTTTAGTTTCAAGATCTTCAACCAACGGATCGGTAAACGTATCGACATGACCGCTCGCCTGCCACACCTTCTGGTTCATCAAGATTGCCGCATCAACACCATACATGTCGTCCCGCGCATCAACAAACATCTTCCACCACAGTTGCATGATGTTGCGCTTAAGCGATACGCCAAGTGGACCATAGTCCCAGGTGCCAGACAATCCGCCGTACACTTCACTTCCCTGGTAAATAAAACCACGGCGCTTAGCCAGACTTACAATTGCTTCCATTCGCTCGTTCTTGATCTGCTTGTTGCTCATAATTACTGCTTATTATAACAGATGTCGCAACTTGCATGAACATTTTATTGATGGTATAATTTATAAACCCTATCGTTCGGCACGACTACAACAGAAAGGCATTATGATGGGAAGCACCACGTTAACAAACAATCCCGTAACCGACCTCACCGCCGTTCGTCAACAGCTCCTAGCGGGCAAGTTGGCGGGCGCGCGGCATGAACTGCTCATTTTGTCCGACGAAAGCGCCAGCGACGCGATCTTCTACCTTGCAAAAGGCGTAGTCACCTTCTTCGAAGGTGATGAAGCGGGGGCAGAAAAGCTTTTTCAAAAAGCCGAAAGCCTTGAAGATCCTTTGCCGTCCAAATCGTTCGATCAGCTCTATGCGCAACTGCTCGTAGAAGGTGCCCTCTGCAAGTCGCTCATGCGTGACACGCGTGCCGACCTTGTAGAGATGGCGCTCGAAACGGCCGAGCAACTGCTGGTCGGACACGACCTACCCAGGCAGTCCGAAGTGACGACCTACATCGAGATCCTCGATCACGTCGCCGCCAACAAGAGCGACCAGCTGCAGCAACTTCATCAGAAGATGACGGATGCATGGATCAACTTGGATGATCCTGTTGTGCAGTCCTGGAAGACCGTCCTGGACATGGCAGCGCTTCGTTCACTGTGTGAGCGCACAAGACTGGCGGACAGACTGTTCGCGCCCATTCGGGGGCAGGCAACGGGATACGAGAGCACGTGCGTCAATATTCTGGGCGACGTCCTACAGTCGGACGCCCCCAAGCGCACAAAGCTGACCGCTGTTCGGATTTTTATCTTCGGACGCGTTGGCGTCTGGAAATAACACCAGAGCAGCGCCGGAGGCCCAGGCCTCCGCCCCACACCCGCCACAGCCAGTGGCGGGTGTTTCACTTTTATAACGCAGCGTGTTGCCTCGCTACCAACCAGCAGTCTGGCAAAATTTCACCGATTCCTCCAATTTGCGCCAGCACCCTCAATGGTCTTGACGAGATGAGGCGGAGCAACTTAATATGATCTGCCGTAAGCTCGCCATTAGCAACAGGCCGCAGGCCGGTCTCGCTCACATCGTAACGATACGCGCCTTCTGGGCGAAGCGCATTTCCGTCGATATCATGCGTCAGACTCAGCTCGTGACCAAGCAGTGCGGCATGATGCAGATAAAACCAGGTTTCGATAAGCTGCCGCTCAATCGTCATACTATCAAGCGCCATCAAAACTTCTAAAAGCACCTCGTACCACTCTGGTTCGTTCACCATTTCACTTGCCCGACTCACCTGCTTGATCGCCTCGTAGCCAAATTGCATGCGGTCATAATCTTCTAAAATATGCCTGTAAAATTGCACCAGACGGGCCGACGTCAAAATCCCCAGATCGCCCTTCCCCTCGCCAATCACCACATCACTTACCGCAAAAAGTTCTATCCCGCCAGCGAGGCGGGATTTTTCTTTTCGAACACCACGGGCGATGACATTATAGCGACCTTGTGGAGTTAATAAGTGCAAAATCCTATCTCCCTCGCCGTAGTTCGTACGCCGAAGTACGATCGCACGAGTGCGTATACTTTTCATAACGTGACACTCCGCACCGCCACGGCAAGATCATCCGGCTGCATTGTCGCTTTGTCCAAGATGCGACGCACACCGTAAATCTCCAGTTCTTCGATCCGTAAATCAGCCGCCATATTTGTACAAAGAATGACAGGTACCACTGCCGTATCAGTATATGACTGAAGTTCATGAAGCAGCGTAAATGCCGTAGTCCCCGTCAGAAGCACGTCCAAAATAATAGCCGCTGGCTTCACTTCATCAATCAAATCAATTGCAGCAAGCGCATGGGGCGCATGATGAACAGTGTAGTCACTCAGCATGCGACTAAACTGCTCTGCCAGCCACGCATCATCCTCGACGAGTACGATAGGCAGCTTCTTACTCATAGTAGTCGCAGCTGCTTCGACGCTTGCATGTCGACGTAAAATGACGCACCGTCACGGTGGCGAGTTGCACCAATCGTCCCGTTCATAACTTCGGCAAATTGACCAGCAATATACAGGCCAAGTCCGCTACTCTGCGGCCTTGCATGCACCGGCTGCGGTGTCTGAAGTTTTGCCGCCAAGGTTCGCCATGTATCACTAGGTAACGCCGGGCCGTAGTCGCGCACTCCCACGCGTACGGTATCACCATTCACAATTTGCGTACTAAGTTCAACAACACCGCTCGCATCACTATAGTGCAGCGCATTATCACTAAAGTTCATGATAATTCGCCGGAGCAGATCACGATTCGCTACCATAAGCGGCGGTCGACGGCGACTGGCCACACGGATCACGCGTCCATGGGCAGCGAAAAGCGGCGTCAATTCATGAACAATATCCTCGCAGAGCTGCTGCGGGTTAATCGGCTCAAGCTCAAACATCGCCCCCTCGAGCCGGGCGGAACGCGTCAAGTCGCTTGTTAAGCGCAGCGCACGCTCACTCGTGAGCGTTACCTGCCGAAGCATACGCAGCTGCTCCGCTTCGGACACACCACCCTGCTCAATAGAGAGCGACAACTGCCGGATCAGCGCAAGTGGCGCCTTCAGCTCATGGGCGGCAGTGACAAGCGAAGAAGAGCCACGTAACTGTGACTCTTGCATATTGTCAAACTCACCTGACCCGCTACTCATACTACATCTAGTGTAGCACGAGAGGCCGTTCTACTGATTGAACTTAATCGTTTGCACCAAGGTGTCGAAATCAGGCTTAAAGGTATCGGCATCAGTTCGAAGTGTCACCGTTTTATCGCGAATCTTATACACCACTGCAGCGCCGCGGATGTCCTTCGAGAAGCTACCGTCAAAACGTGTGCCATTTACACCATTGGCCGAGATGGCGCTTGAACGAAGATCGCCTTTTTTCACAAGCGGAGCATAGGTCGCAAGCGCTGAATCATACTCCTTATCCTCAATCAACACCCGTAGCGCATACTGAGCCTTGGTACTTACAGGTGGCACAACACCCGGGTTAAGATAGGCCTCAAACGCCCCGCCACTCGTTGCGTCTTTGGCAACATACACACTCCATTGCTTCGAGTAGTCAAATGTTAGTCGTCCGTAATCATCCGGTCCTGTAAATTGTCGGTTTGGCAATTTATCACGTTCCGTAAACTTCTTTTCGTCTTCATCCCCTTGGATTTTTTTTGCCGTCGCAACGGCCGCTTCAATCTTGGTATCGACATTTGTTTTCTGGTCGGTGTAGTTCATGTACGCCCAGATAGCGACAGATCCAGCCGCTGCCGTGACAAGCGCAAGGCTAATCGTCGCAATAAGCAGGCCGCTTACAGCGCCGCGTTCATGTTTGTGAGTGTTTGAGTTCATGCCGTCATTATACTTATGCCTAGCGAGGTTGTAAAGGAGAGGCTTCGTAAAGATACGCAACTTTGTTGCGAGCTACAGGCGTTATCGGCGGCACAGAAAACCCATAACTCATAAAATAAATTGTTTTATGTAACCGGGTTGCCTCTTGAACAACTTTATTGTACATTTTGCGAATATCTCGTGACTCACCGAATGTATAGACGATCGTGACGTCAGCTGGCAGCTGCGTCAGCCAAAAATCAACCAACCGCACCTTAATAAGTGAGCCGTACGGGCGAGCCAATAGCTTACTGATTACCACCAAAACTGGATTGAGCTCATAGCCAATTGCCCTGGCGCCCCGCCTGGCCGCCTGGCGAAGCACTACGCCGTCACCACTCCCGATATCGACAAGCACATCGGCTTTGCCAATCGGATAGAGCTCATCAAACGCCCGCTCCAGATCGCGTTTTTTCGTGGGTACGTATGGCGCGCCCCGTAGCACCACAAACCCAAATAATGCCAGAATACCAACGGCAATCCAGATCAAGAACATCCGCTACGACTCGCTATCAAACGACTTCTTGACGACTTCGATATCATTGCGCAGTGTCGTGAGATCGTTCTCTATGTCCTGTGCCAATTTTTCTGCCTCTTTGAACTTATCCAACGCCTGTTCCAAAACAAATTCGTCGCTATCGAACCAAGCCACTAGCTCGGTTAATTCTGTCGTTTTTTCTTGAATAGATTTATTTTGTGTCATACGTTTCTACCTTCGCTTTCATTATAGCCGTCATTGTCTCAATCTCTATCACTTCGCCAGGAGCCTGCCTCCCGCGAATCAGCGCATAACCACGCTGCAAGACCGTTTGAGGGTCAAGCTGCTGTAAAATAGTGCGCAATGTACGAAGGCGTTCATACTGCGAGTCGAGCCGCTGCACCACCGAACGTAGCGCTCGATCGAGCGTCTCTCGAAGTAGTAGCTCTTGGCTGGCAATACCCTGCTCTACCTTTGGCAACAGCGAACGGACCTGGTAGCGTACACTTCGAATAATTTCGTTCCTGTCGGGCACGAGTAGTTGCGCGGCATTACTTGGTGTTGCAGCTTGTACATCGGCTACAAGATCAGCCAGACTCACATCCGTCTCATGCCCCACTCCCACCATTGTCGGAATACGGCTCGCGGCAATCTCGCGTACCAGCAGCTCATCATTAAAAGCCGCCAGATCATCCGCACTTCCGCCGCCACGAATCATCACAAGTACCTCGGGCAGCACTTTGCGCTCATTAAAATACTTCAACGCCCGAATCATTTGATCAGGAGCATCTGCCCCTTGGACCTGCACATGCGCCACGTCAACCTTCACCCCACCCCAGCGATCACTCAAAATCTTAATAAAATCAGCGTAGCCAGCTGCGCCTGTACTACTAACGACTGCGACGTGCTTCGGTATGCGAGGCAGTGTACGCTTTCGCTCAGGAGCGAACAAACCCTCTTTATCGAGCTTGGCTTTCAGTAATTCAAAGCTCTTCTTGAGGCTACCCTCGCCACTTGGACGAATTGCTCGAACCGTCAGACTAAACTTCCCCCACTGTGTTAGTTTTGGTGAAGCGGTCACGACTACTTTCATGCCATCTTCAATAGGCACGCGCAGCTGAAACAGCATCATAAAACAGCCGACACTCGCACCGGCATCTTTCAGGTCAAAGAAAACAAACTTACCTTGATTTACCTTGAAGCTCGATACCTCACCTTCAATATCAACGCTCGGGTACGCATACTCGAGCGTTTGATTTGTTAGCGCAATGAAGTCGCTAACGCTAAACTGGGGATTTATCTTTTCCATACCTTAGTAGTGCATGTTGATAAAAAACGTATCCCAAAATAATCGTACCGATAAGGACAATGACACGCGTCAGTAAGATACCGGCAATCGCCACGCCCGACACAACGCCCGCCACCGCCAAGAATGCCACCATGATTGCTTCATATGCACCGGCTCCACCTGGAGTCACAATGAAGAATCCTGCCATTGAAGCAAGCCCATAAGCAATCAAAATCGGCGCCGGGTTAACGATCGTACCGAGTGCCCAGAATGTAATAAAGAACAATGCGGCATCAGCCAGGTTAAATACCAATCCCCACAAGAATGGTTTTAAAAGAATCTTCTTTTCACGCCGCAGCTGAAGAAAGTCTTCGTGCAGGTCATCAAAGAAAACGACTAAATTATCCGCTTTCAAAGCCGACTGCACTCGGCCAAATGTTATACGTCGCACGATATGGTTGACAGTTTTTGCCAGCCAATCTGAAAACCTATCAAGCCGCCGCTTACTACTTAAAAGATACACACCGCCTATCACCGCAAGCACCATTCCCGTCACGAGGCCCGCACTGACTAAAATAATCCAACGATTCACATTGCCATCGATTGTCACCATTAATACCGCGACGACGAGCAGCGCGACAAACGACGCGAAGCCCATAGCGTAGCGCACTACCTGAGCCATCGTTGCACGGCCAGGGCTCACCCCGTAATGACCGAGTCGCCACCCCATATATGAAATACCGCTCACGCCCCCACTCGGCAGCACATGATTAACAAAATTCATTTCAAGTGACATGCGCATAAGTTCGAATCTCGACACTTTATTGATCGATTTCTTGGCGCGTAAATATTCAAAAATCATTTCACCTGCCGCATAATACACCAGCATCTGACCGGGTATAAGGAGGAGCAGAATCCAGACATTAACATTCCCAAGAAGCTCCCAAGCGTGAGCTATTTCGTGACGCGCAAAGTAGATAATTACCGCAAGCAATACTACCGTCGCAACACTCAACCACGTTCGAAATGACATAATTGTATTATACACGCTCGTCATAAACGCGTATACTAAAGATATATGTATATCGCACTCCTTGGCAGACAACCCGCACTCGGCATGGCCGAACTTGAACGACGATACGGCGAAGACGCCACGTCTTGGTTTTCTGACGTATCTGCAAAAATCAGCACCGACACACTTTCAATCGAACAATTAGGCGGCATCCAAAAGGCCGGCCAAGTAGTCATCGAGCTTCCCAGCGGCGATTGGCGCCGTGTCAGTATGAAGATCGTTCAGGCGTATACTCACGCCTGGTCTGGCTTTGATGGCAAGATTACGCTTGGCATCAGTGCGTACGGCTTTGACGTATCACCTCGAGAAATTCAGCAAACTGGCATCATTCTCAAGCAAAAGCTGAAAAAAGTAAACGTCAGCCTGCGCATGATCCCGAACAATGACACGGCACTCAATACTGCAACGTCCCACCATAACAAGCTCGGCCTCTCGAACAACAAGGTCGAAATTCTCGTCGTGCGCGCCCGCAATGGCCGTGTTATTGTCGCCGAAAGCACTGGGGCGCAAAACATCACCGCCTACACCAAACGCGACCAAGAGCGGCCGAAACGCGATGCGTTCGTTGGCATGCTGCCGCCTAAACTCGCTCAGATCATGATCAACCTCGCAGATCCCGCGCCCGATGCTCGCATTCTCGATCCTTTCTGCGGCACCGGCGTCGTTCTCCAGGAGGCTGCCCTACTTGGCCACGCCGTCTACGGCACCGATCTCTCTGAGAAAATGATCCGCTACAGCAAGGAAAACCTTGATTGGCTCAAAGAAACACACCGCGCCACCTTTGAATACGACCTTCACGAAGGTGACGCCATGGACACGTCGTGGCAAGGCCTAATTGGTGCCGTCGTTGGTGAAACGTACCTTGGCCAGCCATTTAGCGCCCCGCCCTCACCCGCCAAGCTCGATCAAGTCCGCGGCAATTGCAACAATATCATCAGCTCGTTCCTTAAAAACCTTGCCTCGCAGATCCCAGCCGGCACACCCGTCTCAATTGCCATTCCTGCCTGGAAGCGTATTGATGGCGGCTTTGTTCACCTGCCACTTATCAACCAACTCGAGCAACTCGGCTTCACTCGCCATAGCTTCAAGAACATCAAGGATCATGAACTCCTCTACTTTCGAGAAGACCAGGTAGTTGCCCGCGAGCTACTCGTTCTCGTCAAGGCTTGACGAAACCCTTTAGATTCGGTACAATTGAACAGATTGATTTATAAAAAACTTAAGGAGTTTGTTTTATGTCACACGTTAAAGCAGGTGGTTCAAGTAAAAACATCCACAATAACGCCGGTCAGCGCCTTGGCGTAAAGCGCTTCGGTGGTCAAAAAGTACGCACTGGCGAAGTTCTCGTACGTCAGACTGGTAGCACTAAAGTTGCTGGTCCTGGTACATTTATGAGCAAGAACTTCACTATCCATGCTGCAGTTGATGGTGTTGTAGAGTTTGCGAAAATTCGCAAGCAAACCTTCACTGGTAAAACTCACCCACGCACACAAGTAAGCGTAAAATAATTTTACCTTACAACAAAATACCCACCATCTCGGTGGGTATTTTTATTTCTCTTCACTTGATGGATTCTCAAATGATGGCGGCCGCTCATCCTCGGTCAACTCTCGGCTCGGTGGAATGTCGATACTTTGTATTAGCGAGACTGCAATCTTCAGCGAGCGTCGGCGCCTCTCTGCAGCGTTGATTTGTAGTGCTTCCTGAATATCTTCCGGTGCACGCTCAGTTAATGGTGGAGCAACATAAGGTTCGGGGTTGAGCTTTTGGTGTCGCGCCTGTTCAAAGCTGTAAATTTTCGCCATACTATCGCCGTCTCCTAATCTTTAGTAAAACAATATTTGCCGCGTTGCATCACGATGCTGCCCTAAGACAACTCGCCCAGTCTCATCTCGGTCAAGCCAGTCATCTGCGTGGCTATCGCTAAACTCACCGCCAAGCATCTTCAAGGCAAGGCTCACTACATAGTCCCTACTCATCATCTTGTGCCCAGGTCGTTGCTGGTCTTCCTTTAGGTTATTCGGCATATTATCAGCAACGCGCCAACCGAATGCCTGAGGGTCTTGGATCGCCCTATTCTCTAACTTCTGCCTATAGTATTTCGCCACTTCATAGCGGACGTCAGCATTTTCTCGAATTGCATTAACGGCGTCTACAGAGCTCGCATCGATACCTGCCTCACGAAGAACGCGCCCAACTTCTGGATTCACTTTGAGACTCTCCGCGAGCGTTTCCTGTGAAACCTTCTTGTTTTTTTCAGTAACAAAAGTATCATAATACTTCTGCTGCCTTTGCTCCTCATCCGTAAGCTGCAAACTGGCAAGCACCCGCTCATACTCTTCCTGCGACCCAAGAAGATAATCGTGGTTGGCTGGCTGCTTATCTGGTCGTGTGACTGGCGGCAAAAGAGTACGCAAGTAATCATAAGGACTCTTCTCATGCTCTTCAAATACCTTAGGAGCTTCAATACCAGCTCCCGCCAAGGCAACATCACCAATCTCCACCGCAACGGAAAGATCAGGCCCTTGCTCAGCCCGCTCTGCACCGGGGGGAACGTGCTCAGGCACAAGCACCTTAACCAATTCGTCCTGCCGCTGATCTGAAAGAGTATTGTAGCCAAGCGGCTTCATCTTGTGCTCTCCACCCTCAACAAACGCGTAGTATTCCAATCCGGTCTTTTCGTCATATTCACCGGTTGCAGTTGCAGTAACAACCTCTCCACCCTTCGGACGCTCAAGAAGAACAGTAGGCCGATGGCCTTTATTTAGTTGTTCGTCAGTATTATGAAATGTTAAATGTTCGCTCATATTTATTTTTATCGTGTTTAGGTAATTATAGCATAATCACAATAAAAAAGCAACCTCTATAGATAGGTTGCTTTTTTGCAACATAACGCCTAGAACTGTGGCGTAGCGGTTTCGGTGAGTCCAAGGTGAAACTTAACGCGTTCAACAACGTCACCAATCACAACCTGTGATTTTACAAGATAATCATCTACACCGAGCGATTCGGCGCGCTCTTTGTCTTTTGGCTGGCTGAGGGCCGTCAACATGATGACACGAATGTTTGTCGTCTCTGGCGTATTGCGTAGAATATCAAGCACGTCAAATCCGCTGATTTTTGGCATCATCGCATCAAGCAAGATAAGGTCAGGCTTGAATTCAATAGTAGCTGATAGCGCCTCTTCACCATTGTTCACTTCACGGATCTCAAAGCCCTCAAGTTCAAGGCGTGATTTGTATACTGCGGCGAGTGCGGTGTCGTCTTCTACGAGAAGGATTTTCTTTTTTGTATCCATATATGTCCTTATATTACTAGCTTACATTCAAAAGCACAAGCGCTACCGCCCAAGTAGTCTGAGAGCAGCCTGAAGTTGCGGGTCATTGCCCGTACTTGCATCTTGCTGGCTCAGGACGACTGTTTGGTCAGGCGTAATACCTTGCTGGCTAATATTGTTACCTTTTGGCGTGTACCATTTGGCAATCGTCACCTTCAGTACTGCACCCTCACTAAGGTCGATCACTTGCTGTACACTTCCCTTGCCAAACGTCTTCTCACCGAGCAACTTTGCGGCGCCGTGGTCTTGCAACGCGCCGGCAACAATCTCACTTGCGCTTGCCGTGCTGCCGTTTACCAACACTACCGTAGGAATGCCGTTAAGTAGCGCGTCAGTACCGGTTTTAAGCTCCTCGGTTGTCTTCCCGCCAGTTCGCTCACTCACTACCACTTTGTCATTAAGCCAGAGTCCGGCGACATCCTGAGCGGCACCCAAATAGCCACCGCCATTTCCACGAAGGTCTAGGACAACACTCTTTACCCCCTTATCCTTAAACTGCTGCGCGGCTTTTCGGGCAAGCGCCCCAGTCTGAGAATCAAATCGAGATATAGTAAGCGTGCCGACGCCGCTTTCTACTTTGCTATCAACGCTTGGGTTGTTGATAGTATCACGAGTCACTGTGAACTCTTTTGGCACACCACCCCGAAGAACATGTATCTTAACTGTCGTACCAGCCTCGCCGCGCACATTTGACACAATCTTATCAACCGACTGACCTGCTGCGGCCTGCTCATTGACTGCTAAGATCTGATCACCTGCCGCAAGGCCAGCTTTTTCGGCCGGGTTGTCCTTTAGGACGCGGATAATTGTCGGCTTTTCTTCACGTAAGCCGATCTCGGCCCCTATGCCACCGCCAATATTGCCAGAAAGGTCATTGTTAAATTCTGTTGCTTCTTTGGCATCCATATACACAGTATATGGATCATCAGCTGCAGCCACCATACCACGGCTTGCGCCTTCAATCAGCTTTTGTGCATCAAGCGTACCGTCATAATGAGCAGCTAACTTTTGGTAGGTGCCTTGAACGGATGAAAGATCAAGTGTGCCAGTATGCACCTTAATACCAAATACCGGCCCGACAGCCGCCAAGATATCATTACTACGCGTCCCTGCTACAAACCCGATTATCGCAGTTGCAGCAATGATCAAAAACAAAGAGTTTTTTGATAACGACTGCGCCTTTTTGCCATGCATGGGCGACTTATGTATATGTTGTTCTTCAGGCACGTTCGCCCTCCCCTATGAAACGATTTTCTACTCATATAAGTATAGCGCACCCCGAGTGGGATGCGCTAGTGTTTAAAAAGTAACTTCTTATATTAGCGACGAGGGAAACTAATAAATGTCATGATGCTATATTCTGAGGGTGAAAATCTACGCTCGCTATATGTACCACGGCCATTCCAGTTATACTCACTGACGCGAATTGATCCATCGCCGTAAATTTCTTCTACATACATCACGTGACCCGTCCAGGCAGCACCACCTTCGCCTGCAGCAAGAATTGCAGCATCGCCTACGTGCGGAACGCCTGAGGTTTGTGAGGTATAACCAGATGTCGTTCCTGGCCACTGGTAGGCGTGTCCATTGCCGTTAAAGTGCCTAACTCCGTAGCCTTGATTATCAAGGCGCCATGCCACGTAACTAACACATTCACGATAATAAAGCCCCCACGGATCAGCACATGATGCTGTCCAGCATGGGTATGGTGCGCCGGCCCATGCATAGCCACCACTACCCCCAACCGAGACATAAGAACCACTACCTATACCCGCACGATTACGCAACTCTTGCTGGGCTTGTTGATACTTCTTTATCTGATCTTGGCTCGAGCGAATCATTCCCTGATACACCTGCTCGTCATTGTTTGTTTCAGCTAAAAGTTTTTGCTGAACAGCCTCTTTAGCTGCCAACTCTGTTCGTCTTTGCCTCTGGTCATTAAGAACCTTTTCTACATCGGTCTTTTGACCATCAAGATCTTTCTTTAGCTGCTTAATCTCACCGATCTTCTGCGACAAGGTGTCGCGAATAGAGTTGCGATACTCTTGCTTATCAAGGTACTCGCTAATATTACTACTACTTGCAAGCATCTCAAGAGGAGAGATATCATCATCCACATACAGGTTCGCCAATGTCTCACCAAGTGCATCTTGGTTATCTTTAATCTTCTTTTCTGTTGCGGCAATCTGTGCGATCAGCTGCTCATACTTTGTTTGGTTCAAATTTATCTGAGCCTGAATTGCTGATTTTTGCGCATTGAGTTGACCAAGAGTTGCCTTCAATGTCTGAGCTTCACCCTGGAGTCGAGCAGCTTCTTGTTGATAACCATCCACCTGCTTCTGGATGGCATTGATCTTGTCATCGAACTGGTCGGCACGAGCAACAGTACCCATCTGTACGGGGCCTGATATTGCCATCAAAACCGCTGCGGCAACAAGAGATGCCTTCGCAACAAACGATTTTGAAACTGGTGTGGTGGACCGTTGTTTCATTGTTTTTACCTTAGCATAAGCATTATGACGTGTCAAATAAACCTCCTAGTGGTTTTTGTTTTAAATCTTGAGATAACGACGGGTAGCAAGTAGTGAGGAAACAATACCGATAAGCGCACCAAGCGCGATCATACCGATAAGAATAAATCCGATATAAAGTGTGGCCATTTCGACAGTCGACTGAATTGCAATCTGATTCCTCATGAGTGGCTCTTTGATGGCGTACAGTATCGATAAACCTGCGGCAGTGGCCAGAACAGCAGCAATAAAGCCATAGACGCTCGCCTCCACCAGGAACGGACCTCGAATAAAGTTGCGGTCTGCACCGATTAGCTTCATCATCTGAATCTCTTCCTTGCGGTTAAAGATAGCCATGCGAATCGTGTTAAAGACAATAAGAGACGAGATGGTTACAAACAGAATCGTGGCACCGATACCAATCTTTTCAGCAAATCCAACCCATTGTGCGATATTCTTGATCGCTTCACGACGGCTTCCTGAGAATGATGGCGGACGATCTGGATCAAGATGCGGCTCAAGCGCCTTGTCACTTTTAACATACTCGTCGAGCTCAGAGGTGTCGTTAATATCCACTAGCGCGATCCTCATAATAGCTGGGTTCTTATTCGTTGCTTCGTTGATAGCATTTAAGATCGCCTCGTTGCCTTTATTATTGGCGGCATTCTCACTACGAGCCTCGGCAGCACTGACGTACCGAACAGATTTCACGCTCGCAAGCTTCTCAAGGCCGGCCTTCACGGCATCGGCTTCTTTGGCGGTCGTCTCGGTTTTAAGATAGATCGACATATCAACCTTGCTGCTGATTTGGTCGACAGTAGCGACGAGCACGTTACGTGCAGCGAGTGTCGAAAATACGATTAAAAGCGTAATGGTCATAACGGCGGTTGCTGCTATCGTAAGCCAAGCATTTCGCGAGAAATTGTTCACGCCATAACGACACATGCGAACAAACGTCACAAAGCGACGACGGTTGCGCTTTTGCTGTGCAAAAGACTTAGCGTCTAGTTTTCGTTTGCTCATTGTCTATAGCTCCCCTGTGCTTGATCTGCAGTGATTTTTCCATGTTCGAGTGTGATAACGCGGCGCTTGAGTTTGTTTACGATATCGACATTGTGCGTCGTTAAAAGCACCGTCGTGCCGTAGCGGTTGATCTTCTCGAGCAAACGTACAATGTCCCAGCTATGCTTTGGATCAAGGTTGCCGGTTGGCTCATCCGCAATAAGAATTTTTGGTTGACGCACGACGGCACGAGCAATCGCGACACGCTGACGTTCGCCACCAGATAATTGGTGTGGAAAATTCTTCTCTTTACCAGTCAGGCCGACAAGTTCAATCACTTTTGGTACAGTATTTTTAATCTCACGGTTCGTCATGCCGGCAATTTCAAGCGCGAAAGCAACGTTTTCAAAGACCGTACGCTGAGGCAGCAATTTAAAATCCTGGAACACAACGCCGATCTTGCGACGAAGCAACGGGATGTGTTTGTCCTTTAGGGTGTCGTAATCAATACCGCCAACGACAATCTTGCCGCTGGTTGGCTTTTCCTCACGAGTAAGAAGCTTAAGGAGCGTCGACTTACCGGCCCCACTTGTCCCTACCAAAATGACAAATTCCTTCGGCTCAACATGCAAGCTTACGCGATTAATCGCTGGGCGCATGTCTTTGCCGTACGTTTTTGTTACCCTATCTAATAGAATCATATCTTTATCTAGTATAGCATAAACTCTATGTGCGCAAGGCCGAGATAACCCTACCAGCTACCGCTTGAACCACCGCCAGAAAAGCCTCCGCCGCCAAAACCACCACCACCTAATCCACCGCCAAGATGCGTCCCGCCAGCCCACCATGAAGGAGCCTCGCCATGACTAGCACGATTTCGGTAATTGCGGGATACGATCCAATCCAAGCCAAGACCTCCCAAAATTAAGCCAAGTAACAATAATACCGACCAGATAACCCATCCAACCACCACGGCGACCACCACGCCAATGACCGCACCGAGAATACCCCCGGCCCACCAACTTTTTGAACGAGCAAGAATAGAGCTCAGCCATAAAAATGCAAAGACAAAGAACACACCACCTTGCATGACCATGTTCCAAAAATGCTGCCATCCTGTTAATGTGGGCACCGCGTGAGGATCCGGCTGCCTACTCACTGCAGCGGCAATACTTTCCAGGCCATTACTAATACCTGCATAGTAATCATCTTGGCGAAACTGCGGCGCAATAACATCTCGAATTATTCGTCCGCTCTGAGCATCGGTCAGATCCCCTTCGAGCCCACTTCCAACCTCAATTCGCAACTGCCGATCATCTTTGGCAACAAGCAGCAATACCCCATTGTTTTCGCCCTTTTGCCCAATCCCCCATTCGCGCGCAACTTTAATTGAGTACTCTTCGACAGATTCTCCGTCCAAGCGAGGAATCATTAGTATGCCTACTTGGTACTCTTTGTCAGC
>CAMPKW010000016.1 GCA_946887425.1 uncultured Candidatus Saccharibacteria bacterium
ATTCTCCGTCCAAGCGAGGAATCATTAGTATGCCTACTTGGTACTCTTTGTCAGCACGGCTAGAAGTAATTTGATCAGATAATTTGTTAATTTCTGACTCTGAGAGTGTATCTGTTTGGTCAATTATTGGCCGCTCAAGCGACGGCGCCGAAGGCACTGTAAGTGCCGACGTTGACACGCCTCCTAAAATTGCAATCACCGCAAGCAGCAAAACGCCAAACTTAGCACATCTCGTCAAAAACACTATATAGCTCGATTAATTAAAGTCTACGGTTGGCGCTGTGTCACTTCCCTGTTCGGCCTCAAAATATGGCTTCTTTTCAAAGCCGAATATACCAGCAATGACATTTGTAGGGAATGTCTGCAGGCGTGTATTATACGGCCGTGCAGTATCGTTATAATCATTGCGCGCAACCGCAATACGGTTCTCCGTACCCTCTAACTGGACCTGCAGATCACGAAAGGCCTGGGTCGCCTGAAGCTGCGGGTAGTTCTCCGTTACGGCAAGCAACCGACTTAACGCGCTCGTTACGTCTCCCTGTGCTCGTTGATACTCTTGAATCTGCTCAGGTGTCGCCCTACTTGGGTCAAGCTGAATGCTTGTCGCCCTGGCACGCGCTTCGGTAACTTGCGTCAAAGTACTTTGCTCAAAGTTAGCCGCGCCCTTCACGGTATTTACAAGATTTGGAATAAGGTCAGCTCGACGCTGATATTGTGACTGAACTTTGCTAAACGACGCCGTTACTGCCTCTCGTTGCCCGACAAGACCGTTATATGAGCCGGCAAAGACAAGCCCGAGCACCACAACGAGACCAATAATAATTCCTGGAACCAACCATTTTTTATTCATCATGCACTCCTTTTGATTAATTATACCACTACGACTGCTCGTGAAATTGCTCAAGATATGCCGTCATGAAATTATCCAACTTGCCGCCAAGTACGCCTTGTGCGTCACGGTCTTCATACTTGGTGCGAGTATCCTTAACCATCGTATACGGATGAAGGACGTAGTTACGAATCTGAGCGCCCCAGCTGGCTGACTCACCCGCCTGGAGATCTTGGATGCTTTCGGCATGCTGCTCAAGCTGTAATTGCGCGAGCTTCGAGCGCAGGATCTTCATGGCGGTCTCACGGTTCTGTAATTGCGATCGTTCGTTTTGAATGGCCACTACAATATTAGTCGGCACGTGCGTCACACGCACTGCGCTATCGGTTGTATTGACCGATTGCCCGCCGTGCCCGCCAGCTCGGTACACATCAATCTTAAGATCTTTATCATCAATCACGACTTCGTCGGGTGTATCGATTTGCGGCAATATTTCTACGAGCGCGAAGCTCGTTTGGCGGAGATTATCACTATTAAAAGGACTGAGACGGACCAAACGATGAACACCATTTTCTGAGCGCAGCTTCCCGTACGCATAAGGCCCGGTAACCTCAATGACGCTACTTTTGATACCTGCCTCATCGGCCGCCGAACGCTCAACGATAGTCGTCTGCATGCCAGCCTTTTCCGCCCAACGAAGATACATGCGCTCCAGCATTTCAGTCCAGTCTTGGGCATCAGTGCCACCAGCACCGGCGCTCAGGCGGATAATTGCATTATGATCATCGTAACTACCGCTAAAAAGAAGCTCCTTGCGCCGAGCTGCAAATTCATCTTCGAGCGCTTTCACTTGACCGTCAAACTCCCCTAGCAGTGAATCATCTCCAAGTTCAAGCAACTCGTTGATATCACCTACTTGCATGCGAAGCGTTTGCCAGGGCTCAACCATAGCACTAAGCGCTGCAAGCTGTTTACTTTTTTCCTGGGCATAGGCGGGATTGTTCCAGATTTCAGGCGACGCCAGTTCTTGTTCAAGTAATTGCACCTGTCGGTGCTTATCATCGATCAGTAGCTGATCATAGGCGACATCAATGGCGTTTTTCAGAATATCGAGGCGTTTAACAAGTGGTTGCATTGCTCTTTATTATATCACCAGACCCGCACGCCACCGTCGCTTATTGTCTCTTAACTCCGATTCCGTTCAGTATTGTTGCAATTCTTGACTGATTATTCTGCCAAATGCCATCACGTCCAAGCATCATCACAAGGTGCAGTTCGTTACTATTGTCGACCAATAAAAAGCCAACGAGTCCATGAAGCTTATTTTCACGATCATCTACGCAGGAGTAATCATAATAAAATCCTTTTGCGCCTGCCGGACTCAAATCATACAGTTTCACCGCGGGGGTATCCCTACAGCCCGTGATCGTTTGAATACGACTTATTACCGTTGCCTGGGAGGACTGTTTGAGCTGTGCAATCACACTCGCCCTATCCGACGGAATACTACCCTGTGCTACGACATAGCTATACCCCATAGAAAACAGCAAATTATCCAGTGTATCTTTCGCCTCAGTTTCACGCCACGACCACACGGATGCTCGCTCGACCGTGTCGCTATTCTCAGAGCCACCAAATAAACGAGATATGAGCGTATCGTCCTGAACCAGCTTTGCGGGCACCTTAAAGGTAACTCGTCCCGACGACCGATCTTCTACAGGCCCCAGCTGTGATTGCACATATGGCTGAGCGAGAAAATAAAAAACAACCACCAAGACGGTGATTGCTATGAGGCTTATTCCTGCTATCGCCAGCGGACGACGCAACTTCTTTGGAAAGGATTGATAGCTTGGTAGCTGCATAAAGAGGTCTCCTTTACTGCGCTTACGCTGACATATTCATATTATACCACTAGAGCGGCAGATCATTGACCGCGACAATAAATTGCTCGCCTCGATCCTTATAGTCACGGAACATGCCAAAGCTAGCGCACGCCGGACTTAAAATAACCGTATCCCCAGCGCCGGCGACATCAGCCGCGAGCTGTACGATCGCTTTCATGGTCGTATCACTCCCCATGTTCACAGATGAAATTCCAGCCTGCACCAGTGGCAGTTCAATACGATCAGCTTCATCTCCAATAAGAATCGCCTGCTTCACGTTTGATCGTGAAGCAGTAGCAGCTAGCTCATCAAAGTCAGCCCCCTTTGATGAGCCGCCAAGAATAATAACTTTCGGACCGTCAAATGCACGCATAGCAGCGATTGCACTTCCCGGTGTCGTCGCAATACTATCGTCATAGTAAGAAACGCCTTGTTTTTCCGCTACAAACTTCAAGCGATGCTCAAGCCCGCTAAACGCATGTAACCCCTCCCCGATAACAATACCATCCTGCACCCAAGGCCAGGTCGCAGTAATTGCCGCACAGGCATTATCTTGATTGTGCACCCCTGGAAGTTGTAATTCATCTACTGAACACAATAATTGTTCGCCGTAATAAAATTGTCCGTCACGTACATGCGCCGTGCGCGGTGTCTGGTATGGCAATCGCTGACCGACCGATAGATCGGCGATCGCAGTAGCGCTCTGATTTGACGCATTATAAACAATGCGATCATTAATACCCTGGTAGCGCGCGATGTTGCCTTTGGCACTCACATACTCATCAAAACTTTCGTGAACATCAAGGTGGTCAGGCTCTATATGGAGCACCACAGCCACCTGTGGTGAGCGCTCGGCATCCCAGAGCTGGAAACTGCTCAATTCATAAACAACAATATCATCCTCGGTAATGTGCGCAAGCTCATCGAGCGCCGGACGACCGATATTACCTACGAGATGGACAGTTTTTCCTGCCTCCGTGAGGATACTAGCAATGAGACTACTCGTTGTCCCCTTACCCTTGCTTCCTGTTATGCCAATAATAGGTGCCGGGCATTTTTCAAAGAATTCATTGGTCGCCGACCAGACTTTGCCATTCGTCTGAATTTTATGCGGACTCAATCCAGCCGTACGCACTACCATATCAAAGTCATCGAGATGACTAAAGGCCCCCTCGCCTAGGCGAGTCGAGACATCTTCTGGCAAATCGTCGACCACTTCTCGCTCGTCAACAATCGTTACCTCGCCTGACGACTTAAAGTAGTTATAATTCGACTTTCCTTCAAGGCCATAGCCAGCAATTGCGATCTTCATAGTTCTATTCTAGCGCGTTTCAAACAGCGATGCGAGCTTATCGCTCAACTCAACCACTTCCGATCGCTCACCGCTACTCACTCCGGCAAGTACCCATGTGTTGCAGTCGATAAACTCTCGTGCCGTCCTGATCATGCAGTCGAGCGAGGTTGTGCGAATTGCATTTGGTACATTGTCGTAATCCTTTACGACACCATCGGCAAAATAACGATTTGTGTAGAAGTTGCTAATCTGCGACACCGTCTGAGCACCCATCTGGTAGCGCCCAAGCGCATATGATTTTGCGGCATCAAGTTCAGCCTCGGTAATACTGCCGTCGAGAACACACTGCATTTCGCGCACGATAATATCGAATAGGCCGTCGGCCGTCTCGAGATTGACCTGACCGCCAAAGTCCCAGCTACTATCGTGAAACCCAGCCGACGTGTCCGAGAACATGCCATAAGCGAGGCCTTTTTTGCGCGCCGCACCATACATACGCGAGTGCATCGTGCCAGTCAAAATATGATCGAGGCAGTTCATAGCCTCCACCTCTTCGTCGTTTAGTTCGCGTGGGATAACCATCGACCAGCCAAATGTCAGGTTTGATGCCTCCTTACGGCGAATGAGCGTAGGCCTACCGCTTGATAAGTCGTGCTTCGGCACTTCAAAACGCTCGCCTGTTTTTAGCTTCCAGCTCTCGAGCTGTCGCTTGATCTCACTCTTACGCCCATGAAGCTTACCGGCAATCACGAAGTGCATATTTTTTGCCGTATGCGTCCGCTTATAATGCTCCTTGATGTCCGCTAGCGTAATGTGCGGAATTGTCTGAAGCCGCTGACGGTAGGTGTAAATATCCTCGCCAAGCTGCTGCTGGATTTTTGGCCACAGAATGCGATTGTGATTATTGAGATAGCCAGTCAGCTCACTCTTCACATTACCCTTCTCAGATTCGAGCTCCTCGGCATTGAAGCGAGGCTCACAGATAGCTACCTGCTGGAGAGACAGGATACGATCCCACTCGAAGTCAGCGCAGTCGGCCACGTACACCATTGAGAGGTCGCTCGTATACGCGTTATGGTACGCGCCGTTCTTCGTAAACTCAGCTTCGTAGTCATGCTCATTCTTAAACTGGGCATTAGCCCCAAACGCCATGTGCTCCATGATGTGGGCGGTTTCATAAATATCTTTTGAGCGTACATAGTGATTGCCAGCCCGAAATTGGAACTGGAAACTCATAACGGTTGCATCTGGTACGTCGATCAGAAGACCGCGTGCGCCGTTTTTCAGACGCACTTCTTCAACGGTGTGTTTCATGTTAGTTTTCCTTTACCACCCGTTTATTAACGATTCTTCTTACGATTTTGGCGCTGCGCTTTTTTCTTTTTGCGTGCGTCATTTTTCACTTTATTCTGATCGCTTGCCGACTTAGCTTTAGTCGTCTTGAAGTCCTCATCCCGACTATCTTCACCGCCAGTGACTTCATTAACACCCTTCTCAACTGCCTGTTCAGCTAGACGAGTAAGCTCAGTGTCGTACTCTTCATCAGCACGCGCCACTACGTCATGCTTGTGTACGTGCATGACTGTACGCAGCACTTCATCACGAAGCGACGCCTGAAGGCTATGGAAGAGATGCTGAGACTCAGAGCGATACTCAACCAGCGGGTCACGCTGACCTACACTTCGCCAGTGAATACCCTCGCGAAGATGTTGCATATTCTCGAGGTGCTGCATCCAAAGCGTATCAAGCACTTGCAGGTACACTTCACGCTCTACTTTACGGAGAACCTCTGGCTCAAGTTCAGTTTCTTTTGCCTTATACAGCT
Source organism: uncultured Candidatus Saccharibacteria bacterium (assembly GCA_946887425.1). Next base: position 5,832 of record CAMPKW010000016.1, read on the forward strand.
TCTTGACTTCCTTTTGAGCAAGTTCAAAGCGAAGCTTATCTTTCTTCTCTTCTCCAATTGCCTTAATTTTTTTCGCAGGCAATGGCAAGACAACTTCAAATTCTTCAGCAAAGAGCTTGTTGTTTTTGGCTGGCAAGACAGTCAACTCGGCAACCTTCTCATCAATAAGGCGCTCAATTTCTGACTTAATATCGTTACCCTCAAGAATCTTACGGCGCATCGTATAAACAACGCGGCGGTGACGATTAATCACATTGTCGTACTGAACGACATTCTTACGTGTATCAAAGTTGTATCCTTCTACACGTTTTTGTGCAGCTTCAAGCGTCTTACTGACGGCTTTATTCTGAATAGGAGTTTCTTCGTCGACACCAAGTCGATCCATAAGTGCGGCAATGCGCTCACCCTGGAAGATACGCATGAGATCATCTTCGGTCGAAACGAAGAACTGCGTCTCACCCGGATCTCCCTGTCGTCCACCACGTCCACGAAGCTGGTTATCGATACGGCGCGACTCATGACGCTCAGAGCCGATCACTACGAGCCCACCAAGCTCTTTGACACCTTCGCCAAGCTTGATATCGGTACCACGACCTGCGATATTGGTCGCAAGTGTAATTGCACCCTTCTCGCCCGCCTTCTCGACGATTGCAGCCTCGCGCTCGTTATTCTTAGCGTTTAGCAGTTCGTACGGAATCTTTTCCTTATCAAGGTACTTTGCGATAAGCTCATTTTTAGCGATCGACGCAGATCCAACAAGTACAGGACGACCTTCGTCGTGATACTTCTTGATGGCATCAGCTACAGCCTTGAGCTTGCCCTTTTCAGTCTTGAAAATAAGATCTTCGTGATCAATACGAACAAGTGGGCGGTTCGATGGAATCTGAATAACATCAAGACTATAGATCTGCTGGAACTCCTCGGCCTCGGTGAAGGCTGTACCGGTCATGCCCGCCAACTTCGTATAAAGGCGGAAGTAATTCTGGAACGATACAGTTGCAAGTGTCATGCTTTCTTGAAGTACTGGTACATTCTCCTTAGCTTCAATCGCCTGGTGAAGACCTTCATTGTAGCGACGACCCTGCATCAAGCGGCCAGTGTGCTCGTCAACGATAATCACTTCGCCGTCGTTAGTAACCACGTAATCTTTATCTCGCCTAAAGAGCGTCTGAGCACGAAGCGCCTGGTCCATATGATAAACAGAGCGAACGTATTCAGGCGTATAAAGGTTCTTGACGCCGAGCATCTTCTGTACACGCTCAACACCCAAGTCTGTTAACGCCACACTGCGGCGCTTTTCATCCAATACATAATCCTCTGGCTTCAACTTGGCGGCAATCTTACTAAACTGATAGTAGCTGTCAGGATTTTCAGCTGCCGGCGCGCTGATGATAAGTGGCGTACGAGCCTCGTCGATAAGAACAGAGTCGGCTTCGTCGACGATCGCGAAATTAAGCTCACGTTGACGCAGAAGTTCCATGTCATCAACCATGTTGTCGCGAAGGTAATCAAATCCAAACTCATTGTTGGTACCATATGTAATATCAGCCGCGTAAGCTTCTTTTCGAGTCGCCGGTCGAAGACGCTTCAAGCGTGGATCTTCATGGGCTTCATTGTCAAATTTAGGGTCGAAAAGAAATGAAGCGTCGTTAATAATGACACCAGTCGAAAGCCCAAGGAAGTGATAGAGCTCGCCCATTTCACCAGCATCACGCTGTGCGAGGTAATCATTGACCGTGACAACATGCACACCCTTGCCTTCGAGCGCGTTGAGGTAAACAGGTAGCGTCGCTACGAGTGTTTTACCTTCACCAGTCTTCATCTCCGCTACATCACCCTCATGCAAAGCCATGCCGCCAATCAGCTGAACATCAAAATGGCGCATGCCAAGCACACGTTCACTTGCCTCACGAACAAGCGCGAAGGCATCAGGCAATAGGCTATCAAGCGTGTCCTGCTTTTTCTCAAGTCGTGCTTTGAATTCAGCCGTCTTAGCCTGAAGTTCTTTTTTATTGAGTTTTTTATACGAGTCAGCAAGATTGTTGATTAACACAACCTTCTTCTGTAATCGTTTAAGAATCCGCTGCTGCGGATCTCCAAACACCTTTGTCAGTGCTTTTTGGCTGCTTACCATATTAAGAATCCCTCGCTTCTGAAACTTCTGTCAAATACTATGAAGTATTATACGCTGTTTGCCCGCGAGATAAAAGCCTGATAACAGATAAAAACTAGAGTTCGCGGGCGTAACTACGCTTAAAACGACCCATAACACCACGACGCCCGACATGCGAGATAGTTGCTTCTTTATACTTTCGAAGTTGCGACGCAATCTTAGCCTCGACAATATCCACTGCTGCCAGCATATTAACCGTAGTGTCTTTTGCAGTGAGGACCTTATCGGGTACGCTCAGAATAATCTCGGCCTCATATTTATTGCCATTGGTGCGATTCACTTCTTTGAGTTTTACATCGGCGGTGACGCTTTTGCGTGCATGCCGCGGGAGATAGCGATCCAGTCGTCCGACTTTTTTGGTGACATATTTTTTCGTGGTCTCATCAATGTCGTATTTGACGCCTGTAATATCGACTTGTGTAATCATGCTACCCTCCTGTTGGTGTAAAGGTTTGGTACTATTATTATAGCACCGATCGACCACCAAGATAAGGCTGCAAGGCGGTCGGAATAGCCACATTACCCTGTTCATCCTGGCCGTTTTCGATGATTGCAATCATGATACGTCCAAGGGCAAAGGCCGTTGCGTCATTTGTATGAGCAAGTTCTAGTTCACCGCTCTCGCGGCGAACGCGTGTCTTTAGGCGACGACTCTGGTAATCGGTCATGTAGTCCGCAGTATGCGTCTCACGGTACTTGTCCTGACCAGGCAGCCAGGTCTCCATGTCGACACCGCGAGCGTTTGGCTTGCCAATATCGGCCGTACACTTTTGCAGAACTTGGTATGGCAAACCGAGAGTTGCAAGCAAATGTTCTTGAATAGCCACGAATAGCAAGTGCTCCTTGAGTCCATCCTCACCGGTAGTAAAGCTTTCCATCTCTAATTTATCGAACTGATGCATGCGAAGAATACCTTCCATGTCTTTGCCATATGTACCAGCCTCGCGACGGAAGCTAGTGGCGTAGCCAATATAACGAAGTGGCAGCTGGGCCTCTTCGAAAATCTCATCAGCATGCATACTGCCGAGCACGTGCTCTGCACTTCCCTGTAGCCACAAGTCATCGTCTTCAAGCTTATAGCGGTCATCGCGTGGCTCAAGGCGATCCATCGCATCATATAGCTCAGTACGGATCATCAGCGGTGGCAAGATTGGCGTAAACGGCTTTACTGCCACGTCGAGTCCTGCTTTTTCAGCAATCGCACGTAGCGTATTCTCATCAGTTACCGTATCGAGCACAAATTGAATAATACCGAATTGTAGTCTCACTAGGTCGCCCTTGATATACGCGAAGCGGCTCCCGGCCACCTTGGCGGCACGCTCTTTGTCAATCCAGTCGCGCTGAGCTGCGATTTCAGCGTGATTACGTGGAGCAAAGCCAAAGACCGTCTTTTCACCAACAGTTTTCGCAAGCACATTCTCATCTTCTGTGGCGCCGATAGGCACGTCGTCGGCAGCCATATTCGGCACTGACTTCAAAAGTGTCGTAAAGGCATCGTCAGCCTCTTTAAGATTGGCCTCGACTGCCATGAGCGACTCCTTGATAGCCTTACCCTCTTCAATAAGCTCAGGCGTCGGGCGACCACCCTTCATTTGCGACGAGGTAAGATTCCGTTTCTCGCGCAGCTCATCAGCCTGCTGTTGCAAATTACGCTTGACGCTGTCCCAACGGAGCAACTCGTCAATATTAACTTCATAGCCTTTATTACGCGCATTCTGCTGCACGACTTCGGCATTCTCACGGATAAAACGGATATCTAACATACGCCTATTGTACCACCGTGAGCGCACAGCGCGAGAGAAATATACCTATTCAGTGCGAAGCGCTTCAATTGGGTCGAGCTTCGATGCCTTTCGAGCCGGCAAAATACCTGCCCCAACCGACACTAGCATAAGCCCCGTAATCACCCCTGCGATAGCGAGCGGCTGAAAACTAAGCAAATGAACATCACCAAGTGTTAAAGCCTCTGTTATCCAGGGGTTTGCCAATGTGCCAGCAATAAGCGCCAGGCCAGATCCAATCGCACCCCCAAGAAAGCCGATCCAAGCAGCCTCGAATTTAAACAGTCGCCCAACGTCACGACGCCGCATACCGAGCGCCTTCATGAGGCCAATCTGCTGGGTACGCTCAAGCACGCTGATATACTGCGTATTGATGATACCGAAGATTGAAGTCAGCACCGCGAGCGCACCAAAACCAATAAGTATCCCCTGGAGAACATTAATAAACTGGAAAATGAAGCCCATGAGGTCTTCGGCAGATTGTGCAACATAGCCCTTGTCATTGATAATTTGCTTGAGCGCCTCGACGTCATCTTCAGATGACGCCAGTACAGTTGCACCCATAAACGCATTCTCAAGAGACGTACCCGCTTGATTATATGCATACATTTGCGCGGCGACGTCGCGATATACCTGCAATCCACCAGTACCGCTTACAGTCGCGAGTGCCGATTTTTTGACCACGCCTACCACCTTAAGTGGGAAAATCTTATCTCTACCGCCACCCATAGAGCTGGAAATTGCCACATCGATAGTTTGCCCGACCGCGTCTTCGGGCTTTTCAAACCCCAGTGACTCCCGGTAGCTATCAGGAATAATAACGCCATTTTGCTCAATATTAGCGCTACCGCCCGCCACATATTCCTGCTTGATCGTTCCATAGAATGCTTCGACGCCCGTCACGTAGCGTTTCTGACCCTCGCGAGTCACATACTTTGCCGATACGTTATATACAGGCGTCACCGACTCAACAGTGTCAATCGCGGCGAGCGTATCTATATCGGATTGATCGAGTGTCTTTACCGTAAAACCGCCACCATACGAAATGGTTGGGCTATCGCTATACTCTTTTGGTTTACTTGGATCACTTTGCACATCCTCCTTCGGCTGAACGTACAACTCGCGAACATTCGTATTTGTACTCACTATATTCTCAGCATATTGGCGCCCACCCTCACCTGCTGCGAGACTCAGCGTAATCGTAAAGGCACCTACTCCTATCGCAAGACTAGTCAACAGCGTCCGCGCCTTAGCGTGCCGTAAGCTCCGACCCGCTCGTCGAACTGTATCAATTAACCTCATCCTTGTACGCTCCTTTTGACAGACTTTACGACGCTCGCTACCTCTTTATCGATAATCGATTCGATGCGTCCATCCTTGATGTTGATTAATATGTCACATTTTTCTGCCAACTCCCTGTCGTGAGTAACTATAATCAGCGTTACACCGTTGTCTCGATTGTAGCCAAATAGCATGTCCTCGATTTTCTCACCAGTTGCACTATCTAGGTTGCCTGTCGGCTCGTCGGCAAAAATAATTCGTGGACGATTTACGATCGCTCGAGCAATCGCCAAGCGCTGCTTCTGACCACCAGATAAGTTCTTTGCTTTGTTCTTCTTTTTGTCCGATAGCTCGACACTCTCAAGTGCCTCGTCGATACGCCGTGATCGCTCACCCAGTGGCACACCAGCAACTTCGAGCGGCAAACTAACATTATCAGCAACAGATTCGTTAGCTTGCACAAAGAAGCTCTGAAAAATAAATCCGATCTTTTGCGCGCGGAATTTATCAACCTGCTTCGCCTTAAGGCGTAGAATATCATCACCATCAACAATCACTTCGCCAAGCTCCGGGCGATCAAGCCCGCTCATGGCATGCATCAACGTTGACTTGCCACTACCCGACTTGCCAATGATAGCCACGCTTGCTCCATCCGGAATAGTGAAGCTTACATCATCGAGTGCCTTAAAGGAATTTTGTTTTTTCCCATACGTTTTTGTAATTCGTTTTACGTCGATCATCATCCCCCTCGATCTTTTCATTCATTGTATCACCTCTCGCCCTACGCCCCACTACCTACTCCCACTGATAATCACAACAACGCGCGACGTCGCCAAAGCGGCAAAGCAGCCGAAACTGCTATTTTTTCTTATGCGCCTGGGACCGCAAGTGCGTTGTCGTTTCTCGCAACAAGAACAGACTCACATCATCTTGCGTCTTGCCCTTGGCATGGAATGGTGTGCTAATAGTTTGAATGAGAATGATCATATAGAGCAAAATGAAGCTAATTGTACCCGTCAAAGCAAGCCCGCCGTAAAACGGATCGATATTCGTAAGGAGCAGTACAACGATAATGAGGACCACGATTGATCGCGCCAATATAAATGCGGACGGGATAAACTTAATTTTTTGAATATAGTTCACACGGAACAGGCTACGAAGCAGCTGAGCCTGCTGCTGTTTCAACTTTACGATGAAGTTAGCCGGTACGCCCGCCTTTTCCATTTCGGTAAAGGTATCGTTAAGTTCATTGATCTCGCGGCGAGCGCCTCCCCTGTTTACACGCGTTCCATCCCGAAATGATCCGAGGACATCAATAAGATTTTTACGAAAGAGATCCAAGTCGAACTTAGGATACGTTGCATGAATTGATTCTGCATCCTCGTACATGTTCTCTACTGTCGAGGCAAACTCGGCCGGGATTTTTTCGCTCTCCTTGTAATCTGCAATCGTAGCCGATAGCAAGAAACCTATCACAAATATAACACTTGAAATAACACTGTTATGAAGTGACGTCTGCTCAATAACTTCAATATTCAACTGGTGAAAAAGATACTTCAGACTAACAATAAGCAGTGTCGCACCCAGTGCAAGAAAAAAGATCCGAAGCATTTTCAGATATAACATATACTCTCCTTTACAATTTTACGTCTGGATAAATTTCACGCGTCGTATTATCGTATTCCGTGCGTAGCTGTGGGAATGGTACGCCTTCACGAGCGGTTACGCCCTCTAGTGACCAAAAGATACGCTCAGAGAAGCCAAGACCGCAGGCTGGCGGCATGGCATATTCAAGCGCCTCAACATAGTCAATGTCCATCATCTGTGCCTCGTCGTCACCCGCTTGCCGCAACTGCTCCTGCTCGAGGAATCGATTGTATTGATCGATTGGGTCATTAAGCTCAGAAAATGCTTTGCACATTTCACTGCCACCAAATACGAGATTAAACTGCTCAGTCAATGCAGGGTTACCGGGCTGTACTTTCGCAAGCGGCTGCATAAAGGTTGGCATATCAATCAAGAACGCAGGGCCAGAGAGCGTTTTCCGGTACTTCTTCCACAACTTATCAAGGCTACGCTGGCGATTGTCCTGCTTTTCAACAACAAGACCATGCTCTTTCAACTTGTCTGCAATTGCTTCAATCGGCGAGTTGAAAACATCGATATCATATTGCTCACGAAGAACATCAACAAAACTAATTCTTGGAAAATCTGTATCGTCTGAGCCAAAATCTACCCGCTGGCCATCAGCAAGTGTAAATTGACGCGTACCCCATGTCTTATCAACAATCGTACGAATCATCTGCTGCGTGAATGCCATGCCCTTTTCCCAGTCGGCATACGCCCAATACCATTCCATAGCAATGTGTTCAGGAAGATGCTCATCGCTATAATTTTCGTTCCTAAAGCGGGCACCTATATCAAATACTTTCTCATAACCTGCAACCAATAGTCGCTTAAGGGGTAGTTCATGACTTATGCGAAGATAGAAGTCTTGATCAAGCGCATCCATATGGGTGACAAATGGATTCGCGTCAGCTCCACCTGCCGTATGTTCAAGCACGGGAATATTAACTTCGAGAAAGCCATTCTGGTTAAGATAGTCGCGTGTTGCCTGCCAGAATTTCGAGCGGCGCACAAAACGGTCACGTACTTCTTGGTTGACATTCATATCAACGTAGCGACGACGCAGGCGCTCTTCTTTGCTCGTTAGTTCGGTCGGCATTGGCCGAAGCGCCTTGGTAAGCAGGCGCAAGCTCGACACACCAATAGAAATTTCCCCGGTCTGCGTTTTGATAATCTCACCAGTCGCCTCAATAAAGTCGCCCGTATCAAGAAGAGGCAACTGCTTCATACCCAGAACACCATTCGCTGCATCGAGCTCAGAGACAGCACCGTCGCGAAGGAAAAGCTGCACCTGACCACTGAAATCTTTAAGAACTATAAACGCCAGCTTACCAAATTTTCGAATGCCTAGTACGCGACCAGCTACTGTTGCCGTTTGACCTTCGAGCTGTTCAAAGCGTGCGATCACCTCGCCCGCATTATGCGTACGATGACTCTCGGCCGGGTACGGATTAACGCCCAGCTCTTTTAGCTCAGCTAGTTTGCGTAGTCGTTCGTCTCGGTAGTCTTTGAGTGTTGCCATATCTGTAATAGTATACCATATCAAAACGCCGCCCCTGGGGACGACGCTTCATATAGTAACTGCAACTTAGCCAATCTTTACGATTTCGTACGTTGTCTCTCCCTTAGGGGTTGTAATGGTAGCTGTATCGCCAACTTTCTTACCCATAAGCGCTTCACCGATTGGTGATTCATTACTAATCTTACCCTCAAGCGGATCAGCCTCAACCGGGCCAACAACACTATAGTGAACAGTTTTCTTGCCGTTTTTCAACTCAACCTTAGAGCCAAGTGTCACTTTCGTCTTACTGCCGGCTTTGATGATTTCGGCGTTCATGACGATATCTTCAATTTCAGCAATGCGACTCTCGACAAGCCCCTGTTCTTCACGAGCGCTGTCATATTCAGCGTTCTCGCTCAGGTCACCAAAGTCACGTGCGTTAGCGATTTTTTCAGCAATCTCGCCGCGACGACTCTTTAGTTCATCGAGTTCTAGTTCAAGCTCTTTTTTACCTTCGTCTGTGATCTGGTAAGTCTTTTTCATAGTTATTATTCCTTTATTTCTCTATAAATAGTGCTCTTTAAAGCACTTACTACGCTATATATAGTGTAAACCCCCACAAGTATGTTTACAATCAATTCAGTTTAGCAAGCAGCTCCGACCGTGTCAATAGAATCGTCTCCCCTGTTGCCCTTGAGGTGAGCTCGTACTGGTCATTCTCAATTAAACGATCACTCACAGTCACTCGGTATGGAATACCCATAAGCTCAGCATCGGCAAATTTTGCACCCGGACGCTCATCGCGATCATCGTAGAGCATTTCAACACCCTGCGCCGTCAACTGCTGGTAGAGCTCGTCAGCATGTGCAATCGCAGCTTCGCCGCCTATCCGCACCAGATACGCCTTTGCAGGTGCAATATTTTCTGGCCACACGAGCCCCTTGTCATCACTGAAATGCTCGGCAATAAGACCCATCACACGACTCGGGCCAATGCCATAGCTACCCATAATCACTCGCTTGCTTGTTCCATCCTCGTCGGTGTAGTTGAGATCGAGTGCATCTGAAAACTTAGTACCAAGCGTAAAGATATTCCCCACCTCAACAGCTGCTCGCTCCACTAAATCATCGCGACTCACGCCAAGATCAGCGAGCACCTCGTCGTTATAGACCTCTTCATTGATCGCAATTTTCTTACCCTCATGAACATATATTTTGTCTTCACCAACCGGGCTAAGCGTCTGGAATTCGTGGCTATATTTCGCAAAGCTACCGCCACTCGCAAAGGTCTTATACGTAATCTCGCCGAGTCCCAATCGAGCATATACACGATCGTACGCATCGCTGATTCTTTCATAGAATGCGTCGTGCTCTTCTTGAGTGCGGCTAAAGCTATAAAGATCTTTCATCCAAAACTCGCGTCCACGCATCAATCCGCTTTTGCTGCGAAGTTCATTACGGAATTTAATCTGGAATTGATATGGGTATACTGGCAAGTCCTTGTAGCTGCTGATAAAGCTCTTCATGAGCTTCGTCAGTGGCTCTTCGTGTGTTGGCGCCAATCCAAGCTCGCTCCCGCTCGCAAGCTTCGTCTTGAACCATACGTCCATTACTTCATCGTCCCAGCGGCCCGAAGCCTCCCAGGTATCTTTTTGCTGGAGTGCCGTAAGACTCAATTCGTTACCACCAATAGCATTCATTTCTTCCCGGATTACATCGATGATTTTATTAAGAACGATTTTGCCAAGTGGCAAGTAATCGTACACGCCAGCCATTTCTTTATGAATAAAACCAGCCCGAATAAGTAATTGGGCATTCTTAGCCACCTCATCTCCTGGGGCGGTCTTACTCGTTTTTGTAAATAGTTGTGATACGCGCATGATACATTCCTCGTTTTAATGTCATTGAAAATTGTGGGTATATAAAAAGAAGCTACCGACCAAGCGGCACTACAGGAAAGAAAGATGGAGCAGTTCGAGTCATCATTACCCTCCTAGTGTACGAAACAAATCAGGATTGATAAAGAGGAAATAATACGCAATGCCATTTTTGATCATATGAAGCAAGACACCCGCCCAAATATTGCCGGTTATTTGCCGGAGTGTACAAAGCACAAGGCTGAGTGCAAACGTATCTGCAGCCACGTTCCATTGCAGTGAAGCTCCCGCAATCAAGTGCAACCCGCCAAATAGAATGCTCGTAATAATCATCGCCAACCAAAACGGCGCATGCTTCCTCATCTTGCCAAAAAGATAGCCACGAAACAGCAGCTCTTCGGCGACTGGTGCCAAAATAACCAGAGTAAGAAATGCCAATACATACTCATACTGATAACCCAGCCCACTAAATGGAATATCTTGTGCCTGCGTCAAATCGATATGTGGCGCCACAACAGAAAAAAGGTATAAAACAGAGGCCGAGATGAACATGTAAACAATCAACGCCGCGGGAGCAAATACAATATCAAGCCAGGATGGCAAACGGGCTACGCCCAACTCCTCGCGGGTTGTACGTCGTCGCCCTAGCCAAAATGGAACACCAATCACGATTACGAGTGTCAAAACGTAGATGGCTGCAGCAACGACAGAATTGAACACCGCCGAATTAAGACTCGCGAGTGGCACGCCCGCCGCGACGGCACTAGCAACAATAAAGCCAATCACCACCTGAACGACCAAGAAAACGGCCACCGTCCAAATCGACAACCCAATCACGAACTTAACATTCGACATGATCGATAGGTTACTGGAAGAGCTTTGCGACATCTCGGAAGGTAACCACAATAATTAATACCATCAGCACCAAAAAGCCCGTCGCCTGGATTCGCTCTTCACGCTCTTTTGTAAGCGGCTTCTTAAGAAGACGGAAGATTGTCATCGTAAACCATCGCCCGCCGTCGAGAGCTGGAATTGGCAGGATATTCATCACCGCAAGTGTCAGCGAAATAATAGCCGTCAAGAAAAGTAGCTGAGTGAGGCCAGCTTGCTGAGCCTGAGGGAAAATCGTTCCCAAGATACCTACAGGGCCGGCCACACTGTTACCAGCCGCCTCGAGACTCTTGCCCGCCTGCTCCCTAGTTGATCCGTCGAAACTAAACTGCAACACAAGACCCTTACCAAGATTGGCGACAAGATCCCCAAGCCCCTGAAGTGTTACAAGTGTAAATTGACCCGTAGTCACTACTCCCACAATGGGCGCTGACCAGCTTGCTTTTATTTGCTCACGTTGTCCGGAGCTAACGCCAAGATAGCCTTTCTTGTCGTTGTTCTCAGGACGGAGCGCTACCTTTGCCGTTTGCTCCACCCCTTGGCGAGAATAGACAATTTCTACTTCCTTGCCCTTGTTGAGTGCCGCTTTTTGATTCAGCTCCTCGGCCGTCAAAACAGACTCACCAGCAAAGCGCAAGATCTGATCACCTACTTTTAGGCCCGCATAGTCCGCAGGAGATTCGTGACCTACTGAAGCAAGTTCGATCGGCTGCTTTACGATAGTCGTGTCATTTGCAATAGAGAACTGATTTGGCAGAATCTTTGGAAGACCCGTAAGTGCCAAAACCGTTAAAACGAGAGCAGCGACAAGCCAGTTGATAACCACACCGGCAAGTAGAATTTTCGTCTTCTGCCAAAATGTTGCCGCACCATAATCACCTTTTTGATCGGCGCTATCATGTTCTCCCTGCAACCTCACAAAGCCACCAAGCGGCAGCCAGTTTAAGGTTAGCAAAATGCCGTTCTTGAGCTTCTTTGCCCATGCTCGTGGCGGAAACCCAATACCGAATTCCTCAACCACAACGCCATTGCGGCGCGCAACAATAGCATGTCCTAATTCATGCACAACGACAAGCAGTACAAGGACGACCAGCCCAACGATAATACCTAGTAGTAGTTCCATTTATCCTCCAAAACGTCGGCTGCGCCGCGCGTATTCTTTCAGTATATCCTCAACATCATCTTTTGTCATATCAGGCCACGGCTTATCGATAAACATAAGCTCGCTATAAGCGGCCCGCCAGAGCATAAAGTTGCTCAATCTCTGCTCGCCACTAGTTCGCACCACAATATCAATCGGCGGCACTTCCGGAGCGTATAGGTTCTGCCCGATAAGTTCAGGTGTAATATCATTAGCGTCAACGCCAGACTGAACAATTTTCTTGCACGCGTCCGCTATCTCCAGCTGCCCACCATAGTTGAAGCATATTGCGAGTGTACCAGCCGTATTATTAGCCGTCCGAGCCTCGGCGTCGTCAATCGCAGCAAGAATCTTATCGCCTACGCGTTCACGCGAGCCGAGAATTTTTAATTTAATATTATGCTTATCAAAAATCGGCAGATCGGAAGTGAGCAAACGTAGCACTAAGCCCATAAGCTTACTCACCTCGTCCTCACTTCGTTTCCAGTTTTCAGTACTAAAAATGTAGGCTGACATATACTTCACGCCAGCATCAAACGTAGCGACAGCAACTTCATGAATTGCGTTGTAGCCCGCGAGGTGTCCTTCGTACGTCGGGATACCGTGCTGCTTCGCCCAGCGACGATTACCGTCAACGATATAGCCAACGTGCTGCGGAAGAATTATTGTGTTATCGGCGCGCGTCATGTTGCTGTAAATACTCCTCTAATAATTGTACGTCATTAATATCTTTTTGCCTGCCTGTTTCCCTTTTCTGGCCTAGCACAAACTGAGGATGGGCAAAAGTCACGCCATTAATAGTTACGCCGTCTGCCTGAAGAATAGAAAAGTTCGGCTCACCCTCACTACCCCACGATAGCCATGCCTCCGCATCGCCCTTGAGTAATACAGTTTCTCCGTGGCGCTGCTCGGACTGCCATGTACCCGATTGCTGTAGTTCCCGAAAAAGCTGCGTCGTTACGACTAAATCAATATCACCGCTTGACCGCAAGCCTAGAGCATCAAGAACGCCACTGCCAATAACAACACACTGATCGGCCGGCAGCCCAAGAGCTAGAAAGCGCTCAACTATCGTCATCAGATCGTCAGAATATCTTTCTCTTTGGTGCGGAAGATGTCGTCAATTTCTACGTGGAACTTAGCAATAATCTCATCAACTGACTTTTCGACACGCTTAACATCATCTTCAGAGAGCTCTTTGGCGTCTTTTTTATGTTTAGCCGCTTTGAAAGCGTCCTGGCGGATATTACGAAGTGCAATACGTGTTTCTTCTACTTTTTCACCCGTTTGTTTCACAAGCTGCTTACGACGCTCTTCGGTCAAAGCCGGCACCGGCACACGAACAACACGGCCGTCGTCACTTGGGTTGAATCCGAGTGATTGATCGGCACGAATTGCAGCGGCAATCGCCTGAACATTACTTGGGTCAAACGGCGTCACCTGAAGCATCTGCGCCTCTGGTGCCGTAATGTTTGCTACTTGATTAAGAGGCATCTTCTGCCCGTATACCTCAACCTGCACACCCTCGAGCATGCTCGGATGGGAACGCCCCGTTCGGACTTTCTTAAGCTCTTCTTTAAAATGCGCAACTGCGCCTGTCATTTTCTCTTCATATGGTTTCGTGTCAAACATGGAATTCCTCGCTTTTTATCTGTTCTCATTATAGCAAATAAGTTACCTGTAGCTGCTCTTTGTCCTTAATTAAAATCAGCTCGCACAAATGCGAGCTGATTTTAATTAAGGTAATAGATTTAAGCGTTTACACCAAGCTCGATACGCTTGAACTGGCTAACACGAATGTTTTCACCGCTCTTTGCGATCTGGTCTTTGATGCGCCCCTCAACAGTCATGCTGTCATCGAGGATGTACGCCTGGCTCATAAGCACCTTGTCGGCAAAGTGTTTTTTGAGCTGACCTTCAACGATCTTCTCGCGCATATCTTCAGGTTTCTTCTGAAGATCTTCACTAGCAAGTAGTTCAGCCTTCACACGCTCAACTTCTTCAGCTGGAATATCTTCTTGCGAAACGTACTCAGGAGCCATAGCAGCCACCTGCATAGCGATCTGGTGAGCAAGTTCCTTGAAGTCATCAAGACGAGCCACAAAATCAGTCTCACAGTTTAGCTCGACAACAACACCAATGCGGTTTGCATGAACATAGCTGTCGATGATGCCTTCGCGAGTTTCACGGTCACCTTTTTTCTCAGCTTTTGTAAGGCCTTTTTTGCGCATTGCCTCAAGAGCCTTGTCAAAGTTGCCGTCTGCTTCAACCAAGGCAACCTTAGCATCAGTCAAACCAACACCTGTTAGTTCTTTAAGCTTTTTGATATCGTCAATTGATACAGCCATTTATTATTTCTCCTCTGTTTTATCAGCAACTTTTTGAGTTCCAGCACCTTCAGCAACAGCTGCGGTTGCGTAGCTAAGCAAGAGCTCAAGACCCTTGATCGCATCGTCGTTGGCAGGAATAACGTAGTCAACGAGGCTTGGATCAGCATTCGTATCAACAATAGCTACAACTGGCACGCCGAGTGTCTTCGCTTCTTTGATTGCATTTGCATCAGCAATCACGTCAGTCACAAATACAAGACCTGGCTTACCGTTAAGATCTTTGATGCCACCGTACTTAACGTTTAGCTCATCAATTTCTTCCTGGTAGCGCTGTACTTCAAGCTTGTTGTAGCGCTTTTCAAGATCACCACTTGCCATACGCTTTTCAAGATCTTTGAGTTTCTTGATTTGCTGGCCCATCGTGTTGACGTTTGTGAGCATACCGCCAACCCAACGCTCAGTTACAAATGGCTGGTTAGCACTTACTGCAGCAGCCTGAACAAGCTCTTTTGCTTGTTTCTTTGTACCAACGAAAAGTACTTGCTTGCCACTAGCTGCCACCTTAGTGATAACTGGAAGTGCTTTTTCAAGCCCCTCAACGGTTTTAGTCAAATCGATAATGTGACTATCTTGGCGCTTAGAGTGAATGTATGGCGCCATCTTAGGGTGCCAACGGCTCGTTTTGTGTCCAAAGTGGACACCAGCTTCGAGCAAAG
>CAMPKW010000017.1 GCA_946887425.1 uncultured Candidatus Saccharibacteria bacterium
AAAAAGCCAGCTGCAAAGAAGCCTGCTACTAAAAAAGCTGACAAGTAATACTGTCGCCAAATAAAAAATACGCCGGAGTGTCGGCGTATTTTTTATTTATCATGCACACTTTACGGAACATCATGTGTCCAGATATCTAACGTCGATGTGCTGTAGACTTGGTCGCATATCTTATCGAGCTGATTATTACTACTGAGCGAAGAGTTGGTCAGTTCATGCACCTGCTGACTACCCCCGGAGGAATAAAGGTATAACGCATCACCATTTTTAAACCCCGTGACCACCGGATTCCACGCAACGAATGCATATCCGTTTGCATCACCGCAAATAGCATAGCTTTTCGCATCAGTCCGCGTCGCTTCATATAGTCCGGCTTTCTTTAATATGATGGAAAAATCAGCTGCTGACGTGGGACCACGATCATTCTCAACCCTAAACGTATGAGCCGCTTGGGCTACCGAACGCATTTCCGACTGTGCAATGGCAACCCTGGCGCGCTGCTGAATACCGTTGTATGCAACGACCGAGATCGCGGCTAAAATCCCGATAATGACAATAATTATAAGCAGCTCGACGATCGTGAAACCCCTCTTCTTTTGAATCGCCCACCCCATATACTTCGCCCTACCGCCCTATGTTCGCCACTTTCATAAGCGCCCGTTCAATCAGCAACCACGGCTCAGCTGCTGACGTTTTCATAGCCTTGTCAGCTTCAGCAAAGGCCGCTACAACCCTCGAGCCACCCGAACCACCAAGCTTTTTGACATAAGAGCCAAGTTTAGAGACAGCATACGGATGCGCCCCAATATCCTTTGCAATATCAGCGCTAGGCTTGTCACCGAGTGCAAGCGCCAATAGTTGTACCGCTTGTCCAGTAAGTAAGCCGAACACACGGTACGGGTCCTCTGTAAGCTCAAGGGTGGAAATCATCTGCCTCACGCCCTTCAGATCACCCCGAAGTGCCGTTTCAAACAGATTAAATACATTCTCCGTCGGGCTTAACTCAATGACGTCTTGAATGATCTCGGGTGTCACCTCATCGAGTACAGACAGCTTCTCAAGGGCACGGTATATCGCCCACTGATCTACACCAACTCGCATAACCACTAAGCGAGCATTTGCAGCATCCAAAGCTAGGCCGAGCGTCTTTGCTTCAGATTGAGCCCATTTTTGAGCTAGCGCACCGTCGCGCTCGCCCCATACTTTAAACTCTTCAACGCGCGCGGCTTTTTGAAGATCTTTATAGGTTCTGGTTCGCTTGTCAGGCTTTGGTTCGACAAGTATCAGATGTACATCATCGGACACCCTCTCCAGCCAGTCGCCAAGCACCGGCCAGATGGCTTTATTTTCCGATAGCGCCTTTATCACCACTAGTCGATGCGGTGCAAACAACGTGCCACCCATTACAAGATCGGGTAACTGCTTCAATTCGAGCTCATTTCCATCAATCCGCTCGACGTTACCTTCAAAAGCATCCACAATCTTCTGTAGCGCGCGTTCAAGCTCAAAGCTATTTTCTCCGGTAAGTAGCGTTATCATCTCTTACTATTCTACCTGACAAACTGGACAAATATGCGTTCCGCGGCCAGCTGCCTTGAATTTAATAATCTCAGCACCACAGCGCGGACACGCCAGGCCTTCGCGCCGGAAGACGCGTGCAAAATCCATATAGCTCCCCCGCTTACCCTCGGCGTTGACATAGTTTTTGTCAGTGCTACCGCCTTTTTCAATTGCCAGATTCATCACTTGACGCAACTCCGTATAAAGAAGTTCAAACTCCATCGGTGTAATCGCACCGACTAAGCGCTTGGGGTGAACTTTGGCGCCCCACAAGCTTTCATCGGCGTAGATATTACCAACACCCGCCACGACTGACTGATCGAGTAGGGCTGCCTTAATGCTCGTTTTTGCCCGACGAGAAAAACGCGCCGCAAACTCTTCGGCTGTAAAGTCATCTTCAAGCGGCTCGGGGCCAACTTTTTGCATGAACGGCATATCAACCACTTCCATCGTCGGCACTAGCTTCATCCAGCCGAATTTGCGCTGATCGTTAAAGTAGAGCTTTGCCCCATCCATAAATTCAAGTGTTACTCGTGTTGAGCGATCTGGCAGCTCGCCGATCAAGCTTTCATTCGGGTGACCCGCACCAAACGTCTCCTCTCCCCGAAATACCAACTGCCCTGTCATCTTCAGGTGAATGACAAGCGTATAATCTGTCGACAAGTCAATGAGCAGCACCTTGGCACGACGACGCACATCCAGTATCGTCGCATTTATTAAAAAAAGCCGTACGTCATGCTCACTATTAGGAAATGACTTGGGTGTATCATGCACCTGGCTGCGAATTTGACGGCCGATAATCAGCTGGTGGAGGCCGCGGCGCACCGTCTCGACTTCAGGTAGCTCAGGCATTGCTGCCCGCCCGCACATGCTCATCAATAGCTCGTTTCGCCTGCTCAACTGTCGAGTAGACTACACCCTTCATGCCAGCCTGTCGTGCCCCTTCAACGTTCACCAGTAGATCATCGATCATGATACATTCTTCGGGCAAAACACCAAGCTTGAGAGCAGTGAGTGCAAAAATATCAGGGTTTGGTTTCGTCATGCCAATATCGCTCGACAACACCACCGCATCAAACAGTTCAGCCTGCTCGAGCGGGCTAAACAGGCCGTCCATCACGTCGCTACCGACATTGCTCAATAGGCCAATCTTATAATCGGACTTCATGCTTTTTAGGTAATCCACCAGTAGCTCGTTGCGAATATGCTGCTTTGTCGTAATCGCTTCCAACTCAGCCGAGCTCATACCCATAATCTCACTCGCTTTATCAAAGTATTCCTGACGTGAAATATACCCATAATCCGAACTCATACTGAGGTCGTTGAGCTCTTGGCGACGATCGGATGGCAGGAGCTGGCGCAAATGCCCAAGGCTACCATGGTAAAGTACGCCGAAACAATCAAAAATAAGGGCACGTATCATGCCCTTATTATACCCCGTTTAACCCATTTAAAGGCGGACTGAACGAATCAGTGCGTCACCCTCAGGAATTTGTCCGACAAAGAGGTTTTTAAGTTGAGTCGTACTTGCTTCGAGCGAACCCTTGGAGCCGCTACATGTTGAGGTCCAGAGGCGCTTTACTGCCTGGCCCGCCCTCACCGTCTCAAATTCATATACCGTACCCGTGGCGCAGATACCTCGTGTATCATCCTTGTCGCCCTCAAAAGCAGTGCCCTTCATTGCATTGGCACGATCAAGCGCATGAACAAACTCATCGTAGGCCTTGGTGTTATTGTCGAATGATTTCATCTCGATAGTAGTCTGAAGATAGCCTCCGTATGTGGTTGCTGTGCGGCTTGATGGACTCACGGCAATACGATAAGAGCGGAAATTCTCATCGGCCACAATCGGACCGCGTACCGTCATCCGAACCGAACGATCAACACCCGTATTAAGCAGTGCCTCGCGTCCAACGTCAGCATTCGGTTGAGTATTGTTACTTCCGCCTCTAAACACCGATTGGCCAAGCGACACAATGGCAGAAATGGCAATAATAATGATGATCACCACTAGAGCGATGGGAATAATTTTAGTAAGTTTACCTCGTTGCATGGCACAATTTTATCATTTTTATGATAAAAAGTCAATGAGCAACAGATCTATAGCGCCCAAGCAGCCCAAGGTGCAGTAGTGTTCGCCGAGTCATAGCCTACCGAGCCATACGTACCAGACCAAGTAGGTAAGCCAATGAGCTCACAAGTAGTAGATCCATATAAAGTAGTGGCATGCTCGGATACGCCACCACCACTTATATATTTATATTGCTTGCCTGAACGAGTACGAGCAGATAGTGCAAATTGATTAGTATCAACATTCCTACAAAAATAAAGATTATTTTGGGTTGTTTGGTAGGATGATTTTGAAATCTTTATACCCATAGCTGCGGTAGGCATTGGATAGACACCCGATGCCGCGCTTTCGGTCGCGATCTTCTTTGCAAATGCGTTTAGGTCACTCTGTACAGCTGTGTTGTGCGCCCTATCTTGAATGCCGTTATACGCCACAATCGTAATGGCTGCGAGAATTCCAACGATAACGATAACAATAAGCAGCTCAACAATCGTAAACCCAGCACGGGTGTGTCGTAGTTGGTTTTTCCCATCTATAGCCATAAGTACTTTCAGTATATCGTTCACCTGAAACTAAAACAAGCGCCCTACGGCGCGGCCACTACAGTACCCGTACTGCCAAACCCACCAATACCACGGTCGGTTTCATCAAGCGACGAAACAACCTGCCAATCGGCCTTATCATATCGAGCTATCACCATCTGAGCAATTCGCATGCCCGGCTCGATCACAAATGACTCACTGCCAAGATTAATCACCAATGCACCAACCTCGCCGCGATAATCACTATCGATCGTCCCTACGCCGTTGACTATGGTGACACCATGTTTACTACTCAAGCCGCTACGAGCTCGTATTTGCGCCTCATATCCTTCCGGCAATGCTACTGCGATACCAGTGGGAACAACCGCGCGCTCAAGAGGACCAAGTGTTAGCGGACTGTCTAGTCGGGCGTGCAGATCCATACCAGCCGATCCTGTCGTTTGGTAGGCTGGCAACTGAGCATCATCGTGTAGTAAGGTAACTTGAATATTCACGTTCATATATTAACAGTAGCATGCTTAACGGTTCATGTCGCTATGCGGCAATGCGTGAATGGAGCCTATGATCAAGAACAACCCCCCGATCACCAAGTTGCATACCAGCAGCATGCGCCAAGCCGCTAAATAGCGATCGCTCCCGATCCAACTCGCCGATAGGACGAAGGGTTTCGAAGGTTGACGTTAAACCCTCGGGCTTAAAATGCAGCGCCCCTCTGCTCGAATAAAGAATCTTCGCTAAGCTTTGTCTAGCGGCGTCGTCTAAAGCTTGTTGGTAGAGTGGTGCAAATAAGTTCTTCGAGTCAAGATCAACTCCACCACTAAGCACGGATAACTTGCGCGGTTGCAGTGTAACCATTTCGTCAAATCCATGAGGGTTCATGGCACTTGGCGTAACAACCGTTTCATTTTCAGCGTAGTAGCGCTTAACTTCTCGCGTTAATACATTCATCCCTAGTATCAGTTGGCGCTGCTCGCGTGTTGTCGCTTCGGGATCGCGCGTTTCGCGAATATGAAGGATATTGCCCGATGCCGTATACGCATTAAGAACACCGACATCATAGTCAAACTGTATATCAAATGGTGACTCATTATGACTAGGGCTCATTTCCTTAAACCAGCCTAGATGATCGGAGTGGCCCAGGTAGTCGCATTTCATATCATCAAAAAAAGCCGCACTCTCCAAAGAAGTCGTCACCGCGAGGGCCGCAGGCGAAAATTCATTCCCCTCCTGCCTGAATTTTTCAAGGTCATGCTCAAGACGAGCGCGAAACTTCTCATCTTCATCAACATCATCACGATCCCAAACATGCAACTCTCTTTTTGTGTGCCCGGGATTCTTAGCGTAGCGATCGCGCACTGCCCGCTCCGCCTCTCGACAACGATCAATGAACGCATAGTATTGCTCCTGTTCATACGCTTGGCGAGCCTTCTCTTCAGCCTCCCATGCCAAGTACATTCGTAGCTTATACTGCTCTTCCGTTTCCACGACCGGCTCACGCTCTTCGGCTATCTCCACTAGGGTGCCCTTATTTATACCGCTTGCTTCCGGATAGACTTCGCTCATGAATTGTAGTTTTCCTGCCCAATTAGTTAAGTGCTTTCAATATGCGCCTAATAGACAGGAAAAGCAATGGTAGTTTCTACTACAATTCGCCCCAATTTTTACCAGTAGATACGTCAACATTCAGCTTGATCGCTAGCCCAGGGTAAATGGTTTCCATGGTCGTTTGCAGCAGCTCGGCTACCTTATCGGCATTTTCAATCGGACACTCAATCAAGATGCTGTCATGGATCTGTAAAATCTGCTCACCGAGATCACCTAGCTTCTTATCAACCGCGATCATCGCCATCTTCATCAGATCCGCTTCTGTTCCCTGGATTGGCATATTTGCTGCAGCGCGCTTCGCTCCTTCGCGCACCATAAAGTTGCTACTATTTACATCAGGAGTTGGTCGACGACGGCCAAAGTATGTTTCGACGTAGCCTTCTGAGGCAGCTTTTTGTAAGGTCTCATCAATAAAAGCACGAATTGGCGCACGGATAGCAAAATACTGATCAATGAACTCCTTTGCCTGGGTAAAATTCATACCAGTGGCGGCCGAAAGGCCGTGCGGGCTCATGCCGTAGAGCACACCAAAGTTAATCACCTTAGCGTCGCGGCGCTGAGCCTTCGTGACATCATCCATCGGAATGCCATAGACTTCACTGGCCGTCTTGGTGTGAATATCGACATCACCGTTAAAATCGTTGATCAATTTCTTGTCATCAGCCAGCACGGCTGCGAGGCGTAACTCAAACTGTGAGTAGTCGGCACTGACAAATACTTTGTCGCCATCTGGAATAAATGCTTCGCGAATCTTGCGGCCAAGCTCGGTACGTACCGGGATATTTTGCAAGTTCGGATTTGTTGACGATAGCCGTCCGGTACTTGCTACATCTTGATTGAACGTGGTGTGCACTCGTCCGTGCTCATCAGCCAGCTTTGGCAATGTATCAATATAGGTATTCTTAAGCTTCGCAAGCTCGCGTGTGCGCTCGATGAGTTCAATGATTGGATGCTGACCACGTAGCTTATCGAGCTCTTTTTGACCGGTACTATACCCTGTCTTTCCTTTTTTAATGCCAGTCGTCGGCAGCTGGAGTTTCGTAAAGAGCACCTCAGATAGCTGCGCCGGACTGCCAATATTAAACTCATGTCCAACCATTGCATACATTTCTTGCTCAAGCTGCGCGTGCTCAGCGCCGAGCTCCTCGCTCATGCGTGCCAAGAACGCCTTATCGATCTTGATACCCCGTCGCTCCATAGCGAACAAATGATATGTTAACGGAAAATCCAGTTCGTAGGCGACCTTCGCAAGCTTTGGCTCATTCGAAAAAGCAGTCGTTTGTTCGTCGTACAGCCGCCAAAAGGCAGCTAGCGTTGCTGCTGATCCAAGAATTGGTTCACCGATTAACCCATCAAGGCTGCGGTCACGCAGTAACGAATCGATTAAGAATGCTGCCTGGTGAATGTCGTGCAGCTCATGAAAGCGCACATTGATACCAAAGTCGGCCAGTTGATGATATAGCAGCTTGCTATCGTAACTAATTACTCTTGTGAGTTCGAGTACGCGCCATACGCTTGCGTCCACTTCGCCAATCGGTAGCACATGCACCGTCTTTGCATCGGTCGATAGCCACAACTGCTGCGACTCAACATCAAAATGCAGAGCGACAGGACCATCGACAGACAAAGTAGCTGGCCATGGCGTTACAGAAAGTGGTACGAGTGTTGACGGTGCCGCACTATCAAACAGTCCAGCCTGACTGCTGTCGGTCGGGGCCTCGCGCATGTGTTTTGGAAGACGGCGAACTAATGAGCTAAACTCAAATTTTTGCAAAATAGCAGCAACGGCTAGGAGATCGGTATTCTTCACGTCAGCCTTCGACCAGTCGAGCTCGACTGGCGCGTTAGTCCAGATACGACCAACTTCCTTGCTCATAAACGCCAGGTCCTTACCGGCCTCAAGCTTTTTCGCGACAGTCGGTTTTATGTCCGCTAGGTGCTCGTATACATTTTCGAGGGTATCAAACTCTTGAAGTAACTGCACACCGGTCTTTTCGCCAATACCTGGCACACCTGGTAGATTGTCGGATGAATCGCCCTTTAGCGACTTGAGGTCCAGGAACTGATCAACACTGATGCCGTACTTATTCTCAAAATACGCAACATCAAACTCTTCAATATTACTTAAGCCATTTTTGAGCGCATATACTTTCGTCTTTGGGCCAATAAGTTGCAGAGCATCTAAGTCACTTGTCAGCAGACAGGTCTCAATATCCTGCGCTTCTGCCTGTTTAGCAAACGCGCCCAAGATATCATCAGCCTCATAATCATCGAGTTCGTACAGTGGCCACCCAAACGCATCAAGGAGTTCAAACAACATTGGAAGTTGCGCGTAAAAATCATCGGGCGCTTTTTTGCGGCCAGCTTTATACTCAGGATAAATCTCTCGGCGTTTACGAATGTTGGTGCCTTTTTTATCCCAGGCAACGGCCACATAATCCGGTTCAAGTTTCTTGATGAGCTCGATAGCAAGGGACGCAAAGCCGAATACACCACCAGTAGGTGTTCCGTCCTTAAGGCTCAGCCCTGGCATTGCATAGTAGCCTCTATAAAATACTGATTTTCCGTCGATTACTGCCAGGCGTTTTGTCATACCTTCAGTATATCACCTCTGTTATCTTAGAAAGTAAAAACCTCGACGATACATCGAGTATACCCGCTCATGCGCTGAGTATATTTGGCACCTGCAAGGGTCATATTGTCGTATCCTGGTGTTGGCGATAAGACATTAGCGAGACCACAATCACTGTTAGGTCCGACGGCGTAATAAAGCACCCCTCGACTATCACCATAATAGTTCGCGTGATACCACATGTGGCCGGCCGGGTTACTACTGCCGTACTTACCTGCTTGTGGCGTCGCCACTCCCGAATACGTCGCAAGGGCCTGGTTAAAGGCGGTGTCATATGGCGTATTCACGTTCCACGCATCCGAACTCGCACACACCCCACCCGTAATACTTGCAGCCGGCGCAATGCACGAGGAGCCAGTCGGCCGTCCGAGATCGGCTTCGTATGTCTTGAGACCTTTCACGAAGGCTGTCGCCTGGCTGACAATTTTTGTCGATTCAGCACGCTCTTGAATACCGTTATATGCCACGACAGTAATAGCAGCCAGAATGCCAATAATAACGATGACAATCAACAGCTCGACAATCGTGAACCCTGCCGGCTTCGTGCGAGTTAGCATATGCATAATGTATTCATCATACCAGCCATAAGCTGGCATTCACAAGGTCAACTATGTTGCATCGACGACACTATCAGTTTTGCGACGCAATTTGCGACGTTCGCGCTCACTAAGACCACCCCATATACCGAATCGCTCGTCATTAATAAGTGCGTACTCCAAGCAGGTTGAGCGGACAGCGCAGCTGCCACACACTTTCTTGGCATCACGCGTGGATCCGCCTTTCTCAGGAAAGAATGCTTCTGGGCTGGTTTGCGCGCATAGTGCATCCGCCCGCCATCCGAGCCCATCATCATCGTCTACCTTAGCTTCCGTAAAAGCCACAACTGCCAACTCCTGCATCGCTCCTCGACTAAGCTTCTTAGGAACTTGCTCCTGCCTTGATGTTTGTACTGCACCTTCCGATTCCATATACATTCCTCTCGCTCACTAGATATGCGGCTATGATACTCGCATAGTTAGCCATTCACAAGCATAGGCGCTATCTATTTGGTATACTAAGTCTAATGAAACACTATGAAAACGTAAAAATCGTCGCTCTCGTCGGTCTCACCGGTAGCGGCAAGAGCACCGCCGTTGACTATCTCACTCACAAAGGATACCCGAAAGTCTACTTCGGAGGTGTCATATATCAAGCTATGGAAGAGGCTGGTATCGAACGAACAGCCGAAAGTGAAACTATCTTCCGCGAAGAAATTCGTGAACGCGAAGGTAAAGACTTTGTCGTCAAGCGCATCGTGACACAAATTAACGACCTCATCGACGCAGGCCAGCGACGTATTATCGCCGACGGCCTATACACATGGACGGAGTACAAAATCCTAAAAAAAGCATTTCCCGGCGAATTAACCACCGTTGCCGTGGTCGCACCCAAGCACCTTCGTCACCGCCGCCTCACTCAACGAACGGAACGCCCATACACACTCGAGGAAGCTAATCAGCGCGATTGGTCAGAAATTGAGAACCTTGAAAAAGGCGGTCCAATCGCCATTGCCGATCACTACATCATGAACGACGGCAATCTTGATCGCTTCCATGAACAAATTGATACCGAGCTCGAGCACATCAAATTTTATAATTAGCAAATGCTAAGGTGGGTTATGAAAAAACAAGGCTTTACGATCGTTGAACTTCTCGTCATTATCGTCGTTATCGGTATTTTGGCGAGCATTAGTGTGTTTGCGTATAACGGCGTTCAGGCAAAAGCTCGTGATGCCGATCGAATTTCCGATCTCGAGGGTATCGCCGATGCCATTAAACTCTACCGTCTCAAAAACGGCAACGACATCCAAAGCGGCAGCGGGTGCGGCGGCAGCGGCAACGGCAATGGCTGGTTTGCTTTCGAAAATAGCACCACCTACCCCAAATCTATCCTCAAGTGCCTCATCGAAGCCGATTATCTTAATGAAAGCTTCATCGATCCGTCAAATTGTGTCACAACTTCGGTTCCTGTTAGCGGTAAAACCTGCTCGCCATCTGGACATACCTATATGAAGTACTCCTGCGGCTCCGGCGACAACGCCATCACCTATCTGTACGCCAGGCTTGAAACTAGCGGTAATAGCCAAGATTTAATTAATAAAAACGTATGCTCCTCGGCTACCGTGGGCGCCTCGCCTTATTTCATGAACTACATGGTCGTAGTAGATTAGCATATTGTACAAATACATTAAAAATACTCCGAATTTAACGGAGTATTTTTAATTTCATTATCGCTATTCGATTATCCAAGATACTCGTGCAGCTTCTTCGCATCTTTATGCTTACGAAGCTTAGCAAGTGCCTTTGCTTCGATCTGACGAATACGCTCGCGAGTAACAGCAAATTCCTGCCCTACTTCTTCGAGTGTATGGCTCTTGCCATTTTCAAGGCCAAAGCGCATCTTGATAATCTTCTGCTCGCGCTCTGAAAGTGTTGAAAGTACAGACTGCACCTGCTCCTTTAGGAGCTGTGACGTCGCCGACTCTTCCGGTGTAGCCCCATCTTCGTCTTCGATGAAGTCACCAAGTACAGAATCTTCATCCTCACCATCACGACCAACACCTGCATCAAGTGATGTGATATCTTGCTTGATCTTAATGACATATTCAACTTTTTCCGGCTCCATCTCGAGCTCTTTACCAAGCTCTTCGATAGTTGGCTCACGGTTAAGCTCCTGTGTCATGCGACGCTGGGTCCGAAGCAGCTTGTTGATTGTTTCCACCATGTGTACCGGAATACGAATCGTACGTGCCTGGTCGGCAATCGCACGTGTAATTGCCTGACGAATCCACCATGTTGCATAGGTAGAAAACTTAAATCCCTTGTCCGGATCAAACTTTTCAACCGCGCGAAGAAGTCCAGTATTACCTTCCTGAATAAGGTCGAGAAAATCAAGACCACGGCCCGAGTAGCGCTTAGCGATCGAAACCACAAGACGCATATTCGCCTCGGCCATTTTGTCCTTGGCCTTCTTGTCACCAGCGACAACTTTTTGCGCAAGTGCCAGCTCTTCTTCTGAGTTTAGAAGTGGGATTTTACCAATTTCGCGAAGATAGAGGCGTACACTGTCATCAGAGACATCATCAAAATACTGACCGCTGTTGAGCGTATCAATATCATCTTCTTCTTCGTCAATCAGCTCATCAATGGCTGGTCCGTCGATATCACTCAGCGGTCCACCGCTAGCATCAACAACACCTTCTTCAATAATCGGTTCTTCAATATCTTTACTTTTTGCCACTATTAATCTCCTTAATGAGTGTATACAACTGCGTACGTATCTCGGTCGCCTTGGCTTCGTCGCCATTAGTCTCCGCTATGCGTAGCTGGTCGGTTAATATATCTTTTTGTTTTTCCTTGTGTTTTGTTGCAACTTGGCGGAGCAATCGAGCCGTTTCGAAGTAACGATCTTGGTCGTTCCAGTCGGCATAACGAGCGTCGGCCTTCAGTAATACTATTTTCACATAGGTATCGTACTTTTGCAACTCCTTAGGGGTATCCGTGATCGCCTTGCCTCCATGAGTAATGAGGTAATTGACCACCGCTTGGCGCTCCTCACCCACAAACATCTCCGGGTCAATATGAGCGAATAGCTCGTGCGTAGCCCCGTCGGCAAGTGCGGCTGCTAGAACGTTATCTTGATATGCAGCCTCGTCTGGCGTTATTTCGGTACGCGTAGTGCTAATTTGCCTCTTTGGTGCATCAGCGGCCGAAGCGTCATTCATACCGGCCAATTTCGATTTAAGTGCATCGGTCGATGCATTAATCATGCTGGCTATTTTTTGCATGTAATGTTCACGCTCCACATCGTCCTTAAGGGAACTAATGACCGTCAAAGCGGCAGTCGTAAATGATCGCTTGCCTGCAGCGGTCGTAATATCTTCTCGGGCCGAATATTGCGCAAGCACCCAGTCAATCACCGGCTCGGCCGCGTCAATCGCCTGCTGCCACAGCGCAGGATCTTGCTGAATCAATTCATCTGGATCTTTAGCATCACCAGGCAGCGTAATAATCGTAAGATCAACTCCCGTTTCCTGGGCGATAGGAATTGCCCGTTCTGTTGCCGCGAGACCCGCTTTGTCACCATCAAATGCCAAACGGACATTGCCGCTTAAGCGACGCAGCGCCCGAAGATGATGCTCCGTCATGGCCGTACCTGCAGTCGCCACCACGCCGGTAATGCCAGCTTGGTGGCTACTCACTACATCAAGATTTCCCTCCACAATAACCGCATAGTCATTCGTTCGGATTGCCTCTTTTGCCTGACTGAGTCCAAATACGTGACGTCCTTTGTCGTACAAAATTGTTTGTGGCGTATTGAGATATTTCGGTGCCTTCGGGTCATCGGTGATGATTCGTGCAGTAAACCCAATCACCTGCCCAACCCCATCCATAAGCGGCACCATCATGCGCCCACGGAACATGTCCCCACCGAAACGATTCGTTAAGCCGGCGTCAGCCAGATCCTTGGCGCTGTAGCCTTTGCGCGACAAGAACTTCACAAGCGCATCACCCGTTGTCGGCGCGTATCCAATTCTAAATTCTTGAACAATCTCCTTACTAAGCCCGCGCTTAGAAAAAACATACTCGAGTGCATGCTGGTTTTTCAAAAGTGAATGCTGGTAGTAGTTGGCAGCAAGATCATGTGCGCGTAGCAAATGCTTTTTCTTTTGCGCAATCTCCTGGCTCCCCTTATTGTCGTACACTGTCAAATCGACGCCTGCTTTACGCGCCAAATGCTCAAGTGCCTGACGAAAATCCATACCCTCGACTTCCATGACAAATGTAAAAATATCACCGCCGCGGCCCGACGAAAAGTCATGCCAAATGTGCTTGTCGGGGCTCACCACAAAACTCGGCGTTTTTTCGGCGCTAAATGGACTGAGTCCCTTGAAGTTACGCCCTGCTCGTTTGAGCACCACGTATTCGCCAATTATATCCTCGATATTGAGCTTGGCGCGGACTTCTTCTTTAGCATCCTGCATACTCACAGTATAGCACTCTTTACCTCTGTTAGTGTTTGTGCTTAAATGAAGGCACTATGTATCCAAACGAGCAGCCGCAAAATTACTCAATCGACTATCTCAATCAGATTGCTCCTCAGGCACCAAAAAAGCAATTTGACCCGAAAATACGGCTCATTGCTATTATTCTCGGCATTGCGACTATCGTGACAATTCTGCTTGTTACTGTCACTAGTTTTACTGGCGGCTCAAAAAGCGACATGCAACAACTCGCTGCTCGTCTTGCGACAACCGAGAAGCTCGCCACAGACGCGCAAAAGAATCTCAAATCAAGCGAACTCCGCTCTCTCAATGGCAGCCTCAAGATCCTTCTTGCCAACACAAATCGTGATATTGCCGATCCCCTAAAAAATAACGGCATTTCCATAGAAAAACTTGACAAAACCATCGTCGCAAAAGAAAATGGCGATGAAATGATCGCCACACTTGAAGATGCGCGCCTCAACGCCACCTACGATCGAACTTACGCCCGCGAGATGGCCTACCAGCTCGAGACAATCGTACTTCAGATGAAAGAACTCTATGCCGACACTTCGAGCAGCTCACTCAAGGCATTTCTCGATACTTCATACAAGAACATCCAGCCAGTACAAAAGCAGTTTTCCGACCTAAATGCCGCAAACGCCTAAGTGGTAGTTGCGACTTCTTCGCCCGAAACGAGGCGATAGCTAAGACGCACAAGATCGAATAGCTCGTCCTGCGGCACTTGACCGGTGCATAAAATTGTATTCCAATGCTTCTTATTCAGATGGTAGCCAGGAAGCACAGTCTCGTATTTTTCGCGCAAAATTTCCGCTAGCTGCGGGTCGCATTTTAAGCTCAAGCGAAGTGGCTTACTGCCACCTTGAATGATGGCAAACATCTTGCCCTCGCCACTTTCTTTGTGGCCAATTTTATATACAAATGCATCTTCACCAAATGGAAAATCAAGCCACGTATTCGGGAAACTTAAAAGGTATTCTTCAACTTCAGTATGTGTCATGCTTTTATTTTAGCAAGATAATACTGAAGTTCCATAATACTGCCTCGTATATCACCCAGTGCTCGGTGCTCTTCAGGCTTGGCAAACTTCTTTCTATACTTCCCTTCAAAGACCACTTTCCAGGCACTCACATCCAGCATGCGGTAGTGCAAGCGCGCGTCAAGTCGATGCCATTCGTTCACAATGAAGCGGCGGTCTTGGTGAATGGAATTGCCCGCAAGCAACACTGGTTTATCTTTTTCAAAGTGCTCATCAATAAACGCCAAGAGTTCATTTTCGACAACACGACCCGATCGGCCCTTCTCGATATTTTGCTTCACGAGTCCGTCACGCGCCTCAGGGTTTGCATCCCAAAATGCCTTAGAGACCTTCATTCGACGCTCGAGCAGGCGTGGGCCGACTTTTACCACGCCCTCGTAGGTCGCGAGTTCATTAAATTTCCAGTCCGTAACAATCGCGGCGACTTCCAAAATCCGATCTTCAATCGGATCAAGCCCCGTCATTTCTAAATCGACCCATAAAATGCGGTCAGTGCGAGCATTAGCAAGTTTTTTATCCATTATCTTACTATACTACGCTTCGTCAGGGGTGAACTGCAAACTCAATGAATTAATACAAAAACGTTGGTCAGTCGGCATGCCAAGCCCCTCACCCTCAAACACGTGCCCTAGATGTCCGCCACACGTCGCGCAGGTTACTTCAGTGCGCACCGTTCCCAGACTATCGTCTTCATGAAATTCGACAGCCCCGGGTAGCGCATCATAAAAACTCGGCCAGCCACACTCAGCGTCAAACTTCGTCTCACTATCAAATAATTTCGTACCACACGCCGCGCAGCTATAGGTGCCTGGATCAAACAACGAGTCGTATTCACCCGAAAACGGCAACTCAGTGCCCTTTTCACGCAGCACATGATATTGCTCGGGCGTCAGCTCGTCTTCCCATTCGCTCTCGGTCTTGTCTCGCATATCCATACTTCTAGTATACGCCCATTTAAAACCCGTCTCAACGCGGAGACGGGTTTTAAGAGAATACAATAGTTATGCGTTCTTCTTTTTATCAAGGCGATCAAGTTTCGCCAGATGAACCGCCCAGTACACCACCGCAGCCGTCGCAAATAACGTAATAAATGCCGAGATAATCATACCCCATCCAATCGCGACTTCGGGCTTATCAGCAGTCTTAGCAATGATCACCCACTTAAGACTATTGAGATCGACACCCTGTGTGAGGAGCGCAACAACTGGTGCAATCAATTGATCAACAATCGTCTTAACTGCAGCACCGGCCGCAGTACCAATCGCAAGACCAACCGCCAAGCCAACGACACCCTGCTCACGAACAAAGATCAGGAATCCTCCGCCCTGTCCTTTAATTGCAGCAGCACTTTGTTGTACACGAGAGATGACTTTTGGTTTCTCTGTTGCTGGTTTTGTTGCAGCCGTTTTTGTAGCTGGCTTCTTTATTGGCTTTTTTTCTGCCATAAAAAAATCTCCCCTTACTTTTAGGGAGATTATACCATTAATTGCAACCTCGGTAGTACTCTGACCGTGGCGCCGCGAACTGCGGCACCACGGTCAGTTTGGTACTTCTAGTGGCTTTCCGCCTCAGGCTTCACCTTCAGCGAACCAGTCACCAGAAATACATAGGGTCGATCCATGTCGCGCATCGCCTCGCCCTGACGGGAGATTCGAAGCACGCGGTCGTTGTGATGCAGGCTGCCAACAGTGCGCCGAAGGCGCGTCAATGACCAGTCTCCAAGTCCCAGCGTAAGACGCAGGTGGTCGTAGTCGTCGACGGTTGTCACCTTCGAGTCACGGCGAAGAAATTTGCCCATGACAGTCTGCTTATCTTCGATAGTAGCACTTGCCAACTATCTCACCCCTTTTCCAAAAACACGGACGCGCCGTGTATGCGTTTGACTGCCAAGCCACGGCGGCTCAGCGATGGTCAATACACATTTTACATACTATACATTATTTTATAGTAATTGCAACTACATTCGGGTTGGCGCGTCAATGCCAAGGATTCCCAGACCAGCTGCAAGCGTATCAGCGTAAAGCGCTACGATACCAGCACGATGCGTCTCGTGTTCATTGCCAGCAACTTGATTCTTCTCATAGTAGCGGTTAAATTCTTGCGCTACCTCAAAAAGATAATTACAGATATGATGTGGCTCAAGAGTACGAACCGCAAGTTCGACAACTTCAGTATATTCACCCAGCTTACGAACCAATGCGCGGTCTTCGTCACGAACGGTATTCGGCATGGTAAAAGAGCCTGTCTTTTCTAGAATTCGACGGGCACGCGCATGAGCGTACTGCAGGTAAGGGCCGGAATTACCCTGAAGACTCACTGTTTCTTCGATATCAAAGGCAATATCCCCACCCAATCGGTAGCGAGCAAAGGCATATTTGATGGCACCAAGGGTTACCATATCAATAAGATCCTTATCCTCCACGAGTTCACTCACCTTTTCACGGACGATATCTAGCACATCCAGCGCCCGGGTAACATTACCGAGGCGTGAACTCATTTTCTTGCCATCAGCAAATTTCACCGTACCGTTCGTCATATGTGTCATCGTTCCGGCAAGTTCCGGACGGAATGTCTCTGCGGCCGCAAACACCACTCGCATATATTCTTTCTGGTCATTACCGGTGAGCAAATAGCGATGATCAAAACCATAGTCCTGCTTCTCCATCCAGATCACACCGATATCTTTGGTCTCATACGTCGGCAACCCTTTCGATGTCACAAAGACACGAGTATGCAGGTGCTTCGATTCATCACCCTCGAAAACAACAGCGCCGTCAGATTGTTTGAGTACTCCTTTGGCAAGTTGCTCTTCGACAACTTTCATTCCTGTTACGGCCGTTTGACTCTCAGGGTAGTATCGCATTGTCTCAACATTAATCAGTTTGTAAAACGCATCGAAA
Source organism: uncultured Candidatus Saccharibacteria bacterium (assembly GCA_946887425.1). The sequence goes on from CAMPKW010000017.1 coordinate 17,394, forward strand.
TATTCAAAGCTCCATTGACGTGTCGCCCAATACATCTTAGCGAGTGGCGATTCGTCATCATTCGCACTATGGAATCCGTAGATTGTTTTATTCAGTTCATCGATATCCGCTTTTGTCTGCGCATCTTCTTCATACGCCTTCGCACCGCGTACATAGCAACCACTAATCCAGCGTGAGCGCGCAAACGGATCAGCCTCGACCGTATCAAGCTTTTCTGGATATTCACCGCCAAGTTCAGCCACCATACCCCAAAGACACTTAGCAACATGCAGCCCAACGTCTCCGCCGAAGCTCGTGCGTTGCAAATCCGCCCCACCAATTAGCATGAGGCGAGAAGCAATATCACCAAAAACCGTCTGATAGAGGTGCCCGGTGTGTAGCTCCTTGAAAGCGTTTGGACAGCTGTATTCAAACACAATCCTTTGATCGGCATAGACGGCTTGCGGCTCCCTGCGTATTAAAGCAAGTAGCGCCGCATTATCAAGGCGGATGTTAATGAAGCCTGGCCCCGCAATGCTCACTTCAGAGAAGTCACCCGTCTGACGAAGTTCTTCGGCGATTTGCTCAGCAATTTCTCGCGGATTTTTTCCAAGCGGCTTAGCAAGCTGCAAAGCAACGTTAGTGGCGTAGTCGCCAAACTGCGCGTCAGGACGCGTCAGCTGGACGTCTTGCTCGACACCAAAAAGTCGAGTAATAATCTGTTCAATAGTTTTATTCATTAAATCTTATTATAACACTAGTGATCGGGCAGAAGGTGCACCTACGCGTCCTCTTGGGTGACAACGTGTCTCAACGAAGCTAGAACGGATGCGACTAGGCGACCTGGGTGTCGTCGTCAGGTGCCGTATCAAGCCTATTACTCGACACCAAGCCAACGCCCTTTACTTGCTGTAATACAAAGCTCAGCGCGCTCATGTCGTCCATGCCAAGATCGGTTATTTCGGGGGTAATTTTTTCTTCAGCCATGTGTGTGTTTTGTTTACGTTTTCTACTTTTAACATTAGCACTTTTGAGCTATTTTGTCAATGCAGCGCGCACAAGGCCAGTAAAGAGCGGATGGGCCCGTGACGGCCGGCTACGAAACTCTGGATGCGCCTGGGTAGCCACGAAATACGGATGGTGCTGTGCTTCCACAAATTCCACCAACTTGCCGTCTGGCGACATGCCACTCACCCGCACGCCGCCTTTAGCGATGTCATCAACAAACGCACGATTTACCTCGTAGCGGTGACGGTGGCGCTCAATAATGTCATGCGTATCGTAAAGTTCAGCGACCTTGGAGCCTTTAATAAGTGTTGCCAGATAATCACCGAGGCGCAGCGTACCGCCTGTCGATTCCTTGCCCGCTTGGCCTTCCATGATGTACACAACATTCTGTTTAGTATCAGCAAACTCACTACTATTAGCTTCGCTCAGGCCGCCCTTTCGCGCAGCCGCAATAACCGCGACTTGCAGCCCGAGGCAAATACCCAAGTAAGGCACGTCGTTATCTAGTGCATATCGAGCTGCAGCCACTTTGCCCTCGATACCACGCGCGCCAAATCCGCCCGGCACCAGGAGTGCATCTACCGCTGCAAAATCCGCATCGGTCGCCGTTTCGGCATTAATCCACTGCACCTTTAAACATGTCTCTTGCTCCCAAGCGGCAGCTTTTAGCGCCTCGAGTACCGAAATGTACGTATCTTCGTTATCCATGTACTTGGCGACCAAGCCGACCGTGATGGTTGTCGCATGTGTAGCTCGCTGCTGATCGAGAATTGTTTGCCACTTCTCAAGGTTTGGCTCAGCGGTCAGACCCGAAAACTTCGTCAAAAGATCATGCAGTCCACTACCTGCTATAGCAAGCGGGATCTGAAATACGGTGTCTACGTTCGGCTGTAGCAACACGGCACTACGCGGCACGCCGCCAAACAAACTAATCTTGTCGGCAATACTCTCCGGCGCTGGTGTATCGGTGCGCACAATCACGCTATCAGGCACAATACCAAAGCCGCGTAGATCATTAAGGGCATTTTGCGCTGGCTTCGATTTAAATTCTTTGCTTGTACTAATAAACGGCACATATACTACGTGCACGAAGAGGCAGTTTTCCCGACCGACCTTTTGGCCAAGTTCGCGAATCGCCTCAATGAAACTCAGGCCTTCGTAATCGCCGACCGTTCCACCAATCTCAACGATATGAATGTCGCTATCCTTGCCAGCTTCTATAATTGCTTCCTGAATTGCCTGCGTAAGGTGCGGTACAAGCTGTACTGTTTTGCCGCCAAACTTGCCTGCCCGCTCATCGAGAATAAGCTGCGACAGTAATTTACCCGATAGTGTCGCGTTTTTCTGCGTTAATTCAATATCCAAAAAACGTTCGTAATGCCCAAGATCAAGGTCTGTCTCGGCGCCATCCTTCGTCACGAAACATTCGCCATGTTCCGCAGGATTCAAAAGACCCGCATCTACATTGAGATACGGGTCGCATTTTTGAATCGAAACGACACTACCCTTAGCTTGTAAAACTGCGCCAATACTAGCCGCGGTAATGCCTTTTCCTACCCCCGAGAGCACACCCCCAGTTACAAATATGTATTTCTGTTTTTTACCCATGTTTGCTATGTCTCCCATGGAATTTCATTGTAGCACTACATATACAAAGTACGCTACATGTAGTATGTTGTGATATTTGCATTACGCTATATATGCACAGTCATACAGTCGTCTTGTTGCCATTATTGAAATTCCTAGTGCTTATGCTTGGCGTTTGCTATAGTCAATATAACGGTATTCATAAGTTATGATTCAAAAATACAAACACGTCACCGGATTTACCATTGTCGAGCTACTAATCGTCATCGTTATTATTGGCGT
>CAMPKW010000018.1 GCA_946887425.1 uncultured Candidatus Saccharibacteria bacterium
CAATAGGGCAGTTACGCACTAAATATAGCTTCAATAATATTTAGTACAAGAAGGAAATATAATTTTATGGCAAAAAAAGTAATCGGCAACCTCAAACTCCGTATCCCAGCTGGTCGTGCGACTGCAGGTCCTCCTGTTGGTTCAACACTCGGTCAATGGGGCCTCAACATGATGGACTTCATCAACCCTTTCAACGATGCTACAAAAGCTGACATGGGTAAAGATGTTATCGTTCATATGCAGGTATTCGATGACCGTACATTCGCATGGAAGTCACTTGGCCAGCCAGTTGACGACATGATTCGTGATGCTATCGGCATCAAAAAGGGTAGCGGCAAGCCGCACGCTGAAAAAGTAGGTAAGATTACCCGCGCACAGCTTGAGGAAATTGCTGAGGCTAAAAAAGATCAGCTCAACGCTAACGATCTTGATGCTCGCGTTAAGATCATCGCTGGCTCAGCTCGATCAATGGGCGTCGAAGTAGAAGGTTAGTCCTCTATACTTATCGCTAAAAAATAACCGCACGATATTGTGCGGTTATTTTTTAGCCGTGAACTGTCGCTAAATAGCATCGCATCTGAGCAACTCACTCCCGGATCAACAATAATTCATTGGGAAAATAAAAAAGGCCGCCGGCGACCAACTCACGGAATACTTGCGTCCCATGAGTTGGCTGCTCGGGCGGACCTGAGGCAGGTGCGATAAATGACCATTACCCACATAGCGCGAATCGCCGAGACGTCACCGGGAGGCAATATCTAGCCACGTCTTCGCATGCAGCTCCTACGCATCACAGGCATTCTCCTGGTCTTTTATAGCCGGCTTGACGCCTGCGAAATAGATAATCGCATAGGCCGCAACCGCAAGCAGAAGCAGCGCAAAGGCGACTAGCGGCAGAAGCCCAGTTCTTTCGTAAAAATAAATCATCATAGCCAATAAAACGGCGCTAATGACAATGATTATCCGAGCAACTCGCTGCCATTTCTTGTATTTTTTAGCACGACGAAAGGCGTCGGACCACGTGTGACGATCGGGCCTTGCCTTATCTGTCGGCACACCCCACCTAGGTAAAATCATTTTCTATCACACCCTTAATGTGCTTGACCTTCCGTGAAGGTTTAATCCCAACGGCCATTCATGCACAACATTACATCATACTACAGCCTTTTTAGCAATTGATACGACTAATCTTAAGTACTGCGAGCAACACACCTTACCCTGTACAAATAACTTAAAAAGTGCTACTATAAAAGGACATTAATCAATGCTGGGAGGCCAAAAGCCGCTACTACCACAGAAAGGGTTTATACCTATCATGGCGAAGAAAGCCGATTTGCTCGCTCAAGCTGCAGAACTAAAGCTTGAAGTGACAGAAAAGAACACAATTGCAGAAATCGAAGCTGCGATTGCAAACGCCGAAGCCACAGAAGCAGAAGCACCAAAAGAAGAAAAAGCAACCGCTAAGGCTGGTAAGCGCAGCGACAAAGCTCTTGCCGAAGCAGAAGCTAAGGCCGAAAAAGAAGCTCGCAAAGAAGCTGGCGACACCACTCCTCAAAGCGAAGAAGCAGAAGCCCGCACAACCAAGGGGCCGAAGCCTGTTACTCGTCCGCGCCTTGAACGCCGCGGCAAAAAGTATCAAGATGTTGCTAAGCACGTTGAAGCTGGCAAAGTATACACACTTGCCGAAGCACTCGAGATCGCAACAAAGACTAACCCTGCGAAGTTTGACGCTTCAGTAGAAGTCCACGTTCGCCTTGGTGTTGATCCACGTCAGGCCGACCAAAACATCCGCACGACCGTATCACTTCCAAACGGTACAGGTAAGACAATCCGCGTAGCAGTATTTGCTCCTGAAGCAGATCACACTGCAGCTAAGAAAGCCGGTGCTGATATCGTAGGTGACGAAGAATTCATCAAGCAGCTCGACAAAGAAGAGCTTAACTTTGATGTTCTCGTGGCAACTCCACAGTACATGCCAAAGCTTGGTAAGTACGCGCGCCTCCTAGGTCCACGTGGCCTCATGCCAAACCCTAAGAGCGGTACGGTTGCAACCGATGTTGCCAAGGCCGTTACTGAAGCTAAGGCTGGTAAAGTAGAATACCGCGTCGACAAGCAGGCCATTGTTCACCTTTCAATTGGCAAGGTATCATTTGGTGCTGATAAGCTCGCTGTCAATGCAAAAGCATTCTTCGATAGCCTCCAGAGCCAAAAGCCACAGAGCCTCAAGGGTGGCTACGTGAAGTCAACTTCAATCAGCACGACCCAAGGTCCTGGCATCAAGGTTGAGAACGTCGTTAGCTAATAGTCCTATCGATAACAAAAAATCGCTTCGTTATGAAGCGATTTTTTGTTTTTCGTCATGGGCGATGCGAACCCCGCTGATGCGAATAACACTCCTGCGAAATTTATCCAAAGCACCCGCTATTGGAGCTAACTCGTCTTTAAAAGTATGCATCTCGTAGGCCAACTGTGGATCATCCTCATAGATAGTCAGGTCATCTACTTTGCTGGACTCCTCAAGGGTTACTCCGGCAACTTCGTGAGTAAATGCCATCATGTACGCGTCGTCAGTGACTCCAATTGGCTGTGCGTCGCGAGCAGCCCTGTCAAGCACCTCAGAGGAGGGTTCAATGAGCTGATACATTAGTCCAAGTTCCGCATTTGTGAGTGTGCGGCCATCAACACAAATAGACACGTCACCGTTATCGGAAATGACCCGGCTCAGTCCCTGCGGTTTATCATCTTGATACTCAGCTAACTCTGATGAGGCGTATTGCAGGATCGTACGACGTGCTGCCTCGTCATTTTCATCACGTATCGCCGAAGCAATAACGTAATTGGCGCTCACTTTACGTAAAAGCTGCAGATCACCCTCGGACAACTCAGCCTCCTCAAGCATATCCATACATCCCGGCGCGTACATGTTAAAATACTGCCGCAATTTAATCTCTTCAGTGTGATAATACGTGTCGTCAGACTCAACGACAGAGGTTGGAATGGATAAGGTTTCGATACTCATACAGCATGCCTTTGCTTACGGTTTTTATTAGAGGGGCTGTTTGTTTGGAACGGCTCTTGCGAACATAATACCATAAGTGATATATGAAATATAGTATTTTCGCGAATTTATTGTAAAATAATCACGAGCAAAGTACCCAAAGTAATTTAGTATGTTTTATTTGAATAGACAAAACACTCATGCTACAATGCAAGCACAACATACCAAAAACAAACATATTCTACCTGGGGAGGTGAACGATGAAACAATATTTGGACCTGTTGGAAGACATCAAAACAAACGGTACGATCAAAACCGATCGCACCGGTACGGGTACGAAAAGCGTCTTTGGGCGCCAACTACGCTTTGATTTGAGCCAAGGTTTTCCAGCAGTCACGACAAAAAAACTATTTTTACGCGGTATTATTCATGAACTACTGTGGTTCATAAACGGCGATAGCAATATAGAATATCTTGTCAAAAATGACGTACATATCTGGGACGAATGGCCTTACCGCGCCTACTTACAAGCCGAAGGAAAATCAATTCCCGAGGTTGGCTCTGACGAGTGGAAGACAGGCCTTGCCGAGTTCACCGATCGCATCAAAAATGACCATGAATTTGCCGTTAAATACGGCGAGTTAGGCCCTATATATGGCCATCAGTGGCGCCATTGGCCAGATGGCAAGGGTGGTGAGATTGATCAAATTCAACAAGCGATCGACACCATCAAGAACAACCCCGATTCACGTCGCATTATCGTATCTGCATGGAACGTGGCCGACATCGAGGAGATGGCCAAAGCAGGCCTTCCGCCGTGCCATAGCCTATTCCAATTTTATGTCGTTGATGGCAAACTTAGCTGCCAGCTCTATCAGCGCAGTGCGGACACACTTCTTGGCGTGCCGTTCAATATCGCATCGTATGCATTATTGACCATGATGATCGCTCAAGTTACTGGCCTGAAGCCTGGTGACTTTATACATACATTTGGCGATGCCCACATCTATTTAAACCACCAGGAGCAAGTCGATCTACAATTGTCGCGCGAGCCACGACCACTACCGACAATGGCCATTAACCCTGATGTTACATCGATTTTCGATTTTACTATCGATGATTTTACGCTCGAAGGTTACGACCCGCACCCGGCCATCAAGGCACCTATCGCTGTTTAGTATAGGTAACGAATGAATAGTCATAGGCATTCTTTTCATCGGCCATATGATCTTCACGCGATACTTCGCGCCACTCATGCGGGAGTTCAGGGAAATACACAGTCCCGGGAATAGAAGCGTGAATTTCAGTTGCATGGATGACGTCAGCATCCGAGAGGCCTGCCTTGTATATCTCGGCGCCACCAATGATACAGACTTCACTATTAGCCACTTCATACGCCTGAGCTAGACTACTCACAACCTTTACATTATCGAATGCCACGTCCTGACGACTCAACACAATATTCTGACGAAGAGGAAGCGGTCGGCCGATGGACTCAAACGTCCTACGACCCATCACGACCGTCTTGCCAACGGTGAGATCTTTGAAATGTTTCATATCAGCGGGCAGTCTGCCTTGCCATGGAATAGCGTTTTCACTACCAATCACACGGTTGGTACTATAGGCGACGATTATACTTTTCATAATCTCATAGTAGCAAATATCGACATACATGGACACAAACAAAGGAAATAACCACCATGCAACATCTACACGCAGACCTTAATCGTATCGAATCAAAAGATAGAGAGTTGAATACATTCAAATGGTTTACAATTGAAGAGTTAGAAGAATTTCGAGAGACTCGACCAAATATCATCAATCAAGCAATTTTTGCAATTCAGTATATAGGGAAGAATAAATCATGAGCGTCTACAGCAATACCGAAATCAAAGCAGCGATCAAAGATGGAACGATCGTTGCCGTTCCATACAATGAATCGCACGTATCGGAAGCGAGCCTTGATTTTACGCTCGGGCATTATTTTTACAAACAAGAATTTGATGAGAATGCCAAGGTCTACAACCCATTCGATAAGGATGATGTCGATCGTTATTTCAAAGGCCCGCTCGAAGCTATGCCGCACAAAGACTGGTGCGAGAAGTACGGATTCAAGCTATTTGATAACATCCCAGAAGAACACCCTATCATCGTTCTGCGCCCGGGTGAACGAATTCTGGCACACACGCATGAGTTCGTAGGCATTCGTGCACATGGGGGCGCAAGCGAGGTTCGCTCCCGCAGCAGCTGGGGGCGCAATGGCGTAGCGATCTGTTTTGATGCCGGCTGGATTGACCCGGGCTATATCAATCGCATCACCCTCGAGATCTACAATCTGAACATGCATGAATCAGTTGTCCTGCCAGTGGGCGAACGTGTTGGTCAACTCATTTTCCATAAAACCGGCCCTGTTGACGGTGATTATAGTGATGGACGAAATGGCATGAGCGGCAAATACCAACATACTGATAATCTCGAGGAGCTCATCCGAACTTGGTCTCCAGAACAAATGCTACCGCGCGCCTACAAAGATACACGTAAAGCACCGCCGGTTATTGACGGTCTCCAAAATGGACTTAAATAATGTCGACATCTTACGATAACTTCATAGCAATCGAAGGCGGAGATGGATCAGGCAAAGGTACTCAAGCAGAAATTCTGAGAGAATATCTCTCTAGAGGCAATAAAAAGGTATCAAAGCTAAGCTTTCCTCGCTACGGCGAACCTTCCGCCTATTACGTCGAGCAGTACCTTAATGGCGCATATGGGGGAGCGAACGATGTCCATCCAGATCTTGGCGTACTTACATTTGCGCTTGATCGGTTTGCAGAAAAGCCGCACCTCGAGGCATTACTAGCCGACCAAGAATGTTTCGTCATTTCAGACCGATACATGGGGTCTAACTTGGCCCATCAGGGTGCAAAGATCGATGACATGAAAGAACGTCACGCATTTTACGAACGCACATTGCATACCGAGTACGATATTCTGGGCATCCCTCGGCCAGCAAAAAACATTGTCTTACTCGTTCCCAGTGCCATTGCGCAGCAAAATGTCGACAAGAAGGACGCACGCAGCTACACGACACTAAAGCGAGATATTCATGAGGCCGATGCGGACCATTTAGAAAAAGCCAAGCGCAACTACCAGGAACTTTGCGAACTCTATCCCGATGAATTCATACCAATTGACTGTATGGCCAATGGGGCACTGCGCTCAATTGACGATATACAGCTTGAGATTCGTAAACTCCTAGACGTTTAACTATACCTCGACAGGAGTGCGACGCTATGACTGTGACGATTTTTTCGTACGCACATCACGCCAATAGGCCTGTGCTTTAATACCAGGAGAAGTATCGTCGCATGCAAGTAAGTATTGATACTCATCGCTAATTGCAGACTGCTTCACGACAAGCTCGAGCTCGTGAACTTCACCATCATTTCGAAGTGAGCCCGTAAGGCGAGCGATAGTTCGCTTCTCGAGCTCTACGATTGGATGCTTACCGACATAGACACCTCTTTCGTCCAAGGTATTGGCTTCTTTTAAGTGCACACCCTGATCTTCAGGCTTGATGTACTCAAGCGTAACTGGAACATTAGAACTCTCTATATAACCCTGAAGGCGCTCCAGTTCACTAGTAACATGCTCATCAAATGGCTTAAAGCCGCTTTTGGCAAATCCAACGGTGTCATTGGCACCCTCGATTGAACCGATCGCAGGATACGTCAGTAGTAAAAGCCCTGACTCAGCGACACTTATATTGCCACGTCCAGCCGCATCCATCATTTCCATCGTCACTTCGTCCATAAGTTCATTTGCAGACGAATCATTAAGCAAGCTATTCATTGCTTTGTCGCTATACCCGCAAGCCTGGGCGTGTGCATGATTGAGCTCCTCCAAGGCAGCGGCAATAGCATTATCAATGCCTGGTTTTTTTGCAGTATTTTTCTCAAGACGACGTATCTGATAGCGAAGAGCAGGGAAGAAATACCCTTTGCCCTTAATGCGCTCTCGACCAAAGGGTGTGGGTGAAAATGGATTAACCTCCCAAGGGTAATACTCGGCAATAACAGGTTGGCGCAAAAATTCTGCAACTGTAACCGGCTCTTCGGCGAGATACTCCTGGGTATCTATGCGCGGGGAAGGATGAGCGAACTCATGTTCGGGTAGGCCCGGTTCTGCATGTGGGATAGTCATTATAAAATATATTATATCATAGATGGTACAAAAAGTCTACATAAAGATAGGGTGAGAAGGGGACGGATAGGCGTAGTACGCCAGTCCGTCCCCAGATGCGCGAGCTTGGCGTTCTAAGAGAACAAGAAGCTCAGCGGACCATTGGCCAGTGCGTTGGCCTCAACCTCTCGCAACCCATTGCAATACCGAAGCGCAACACGTTCTTTGTACTGCGCCAGCGTGAGGTTGTGATGAGGCGCGATACGCGCATACTCTCGCACAACCTGCACCGGATCAATCTTACGATTCTCCTCAATGGAAATCCGAAGCTCCTTGACCGCTGCGTTGAGATCAATCTCGAGAGTTTGGGCGTTCTCCGCCATGTTGACTCCTTCGTGTACGTAGCCTACCAATCTGATAAGCAGTCTCCTATTATAGCATTTAATCAGTAAATAAGCAATTGGTCGAGGTTTTCACGCTGTAATATTGACTTTTTCACGCCCATTCTGCTATACTCATTTCAGACATTACCAGAGACAGTAGCAGTGAATCGAAAGAAACACTTAATCATGCTACCGAGGATGCAACAAACATTTTCATTAGAGTCTTTGGTAGTGCGAGAATCAAAGACTTTTTTATTTGCCCTCTGACCCAGTAGGCAAGTAGAGCAATAAGAAGGTTGATGAAACTTTCATTACCAGTACATTAACAATCCGGTTGAATAAAACATCAATCAAAGAAAGGACTTTTATGGCAATTACCCGCGATAAAAAGAACACTTTGGTTGCAGAGATGAGCGACGTTCTCGCAGATGCCAAGATGACTGTGTTCGCACAGTATCAAGGCCTCAGCGTAGCTGACGTACAAGAACTTCGTCGCGCTGCTCGTGAAGCAGGAGTGACAATCAAGGTCATCAAGAACCGACTTGTTCGTGTTGCACTAGCGTCTCATGACGTTTACAAAAACACTGACACTTCAGCTCTTACTGGCCAGTTGCTCTACGCGATTAGCGATAGCGATGAAGTTGCACCAGCACAAGTACTTGATAAGTTTGCAAAAACTCATCCTGCACTTGTCTTTGTTGGCGCGTTTTCTGGCGAAGGCGCAACCCTTAGCGCCGATGAAGTTAAGGCTCTTGCTGGTCTTCCAAGCAAGAACGAACTTATCGGTCAAGTGGTGGCACAACTGCTTTCACCAGTTCACGATATTACAAACGCACTATCTGGCAACTTGCACGCCCTCCTCGATGGCGTCAGTGCTAAAGCAACCAATTAATTAAACTGAATTTTACAAGGAGGCTATCATGGCTGACATTAAGAAACTTGCAGAAGAGCTAACTAAGCTAACTGTACTCGAGGTTAACGACCTCAAAACTATCCTTAAGGATGAATACGGCATCGAGCCAGCTGCTGCAGCTGTTGCTGTTGCTGGCCCTGCTGCTGAAGCAGGTGCTGCTGAAGACGAAAAATCTGAATACACAGTGACTCTTACAGACGCTGGTGCTCAGAAAGTAGCTGTTATTAAAGCTGTTAAAGAAATCACTGGCCTTGGTCTTGGTGAAGCAAAGGCTATCGTTGACGGTGCCCCAGCTCCAGTCAAAGAAAAAGTCAGCAAAGATGACGCTGAAGCAGCTAAGAAGCAGCTCGAAGAAGCTGGCGCAAGCGTAGAACTTAGCTAATTTCATTTACTCCCTTGCGGAGTAAGCAAACTTATTCAACCGGTGTTAATGAACCAAAGAATATACCGTCCCGTACAGGACGGTATATTTTTATGCAATAACAAAATTAACAACGCTTTTGCTGTTACCCCTAATAATGGTGTGGAAAACAGATATGTTTCGTTTTTCGCCGATTCTTCTTGCTATACTAAGATTATGAAAATAAGCACAAGAGGTTTCACGATCGTAGAGCTCCTGATCGTGATCGTTATTATTGGTATCCTGGCGGCAATTACCGTCGTTGCCTACAATGGCATTCAAACCCGTTCGACTAACAGCAAAATTGACTCAGACATGCGCAACCTTGTCGTTGCCATTGATCTTGCTCGCCAAAAAGACGGCGTTGCGCTGCGTTTTGTTACAGGAAGTGCCGCAACCGGTAGTCCTTGCTGGGGAAAGGCGAATGACACCGACCTTGCAGCTCTTGCCAAGACTGACGGCTGCTGGACACAATATGCCACCGCACTTGATGCGATCAGCACCGCTAGCGGCATGAACGTACGAGGGCTCGTAGATCCATGGGGAAGGCCGTATTACATTGACGAGAATGAAGGGGAAGGTGCCGTACCAGCTACCGCCTGCGCCGATGACGCGATTGGCTACTACTCACGGCCATTCACGACAGGACAAACGATGACCAAGCATACCATTATTAAAAACGTCCAACCGGCCTGTATCTAATGAAGCGTCGACGTTACAATTCGGCAGGCTTTACCATTGTCGAACTTTTGATTGTGATTGTTATTATCGGTATTCTTGCTGCCATTACGATCGTGGCGTATAACGGGATACAAAATAGAGCATATGACACATCTGTGCAATCAGACCTTGCCAATACAGCAAAAAAACTAGAGCTAGCTAAAATATCGAGTACGTCGGACGCCTACCCATACGGTAACCCCGCGATAAATTCGGCAGTTAAAGACCTAAAGGTAAACAAGTCGGCGTATATTATCAGCCCGGACGCAACGTATAATGTACTCATTTGCTACCCAACCACAACAGATACGACAAACCATGTTGTATTATCATTAAGTAAATCCGGTAAACGATTCTACACTGAGCCAGGAGGCAAGATAAGTGAATACACTGGCTCTGTCAGCTGGGCGGGAGGTGCTGCAAACACTATATGCAATAGCGTCAGGACCGGATGGATCGCAGGTGGCTCAGGCTATAATGCGACAGACACCACGACAGGCCCGTGGAGGGATTGGGCGGGTGGCAACTAGCATGAACTCATCTCTACGCGACAAGCACGGCTTCACGATCGTCGAACTGCTAATTGTCATTGTTATTATTGGAATTCTAGCAGCGATCACGATCGTGGCGTATAACGGTATTCAAGATCGGGCGAAATACACAACCATCCAGTCCGACCTTAAGACGATACAAAAAGTTATTGAGCTTCATAAAGCTGAAGTCGGCACGTATCCTAGCACAGGGGGGAACTGGTCCTATTCATCAAGTGGCGCAAATACATTTGTCCCTGGAGTGGTGCCAAAATACGCAGCATCCCTCCCACAGCTAAGCGGAACCGTCACGTCAGGCAATTGCTATATTTACAAGTCCGACGGCACCCGCTATAAGCTTCTTCGACTTGGGCAGCCAAAACTACCGCAGTACGAACAAGACACCATTCCCGCTTCTGTAAAAGACTCGACCTACACGACATGGCAAGACAGATGGGGTTACTGGACGGAAGGCGATCAGGCATACTAATGAGCATTCACGACGCTACATCCAAACAACACTCTAGCGGCTTCACGATCGTGGAGCTGCTCATTGTGATTGTTATTATCGGTATTCTTGCTTCTATTACGATCGTAGCGTATAACGGGATACAAGACCGAGCCCGTGTTTCAAGCCTCCAGTCTACTCTTACGAATATCGGAAAAATGGCACAAGTATACCAAACAGCTGACGGCGCTTTTCCCGCATCTGATGCCGGCGTAAAGGAGATACTTCAAAAGGCAAACGCCTGGGAAAGCACCCGCTCACCAGTGACTCACACCTATCTCTTCTGTGCAAATGCTGATAAGTACGCTGTTATCAGCATGTCCGCACCAAACATCCCCGCCTACAACAGTGCCGGCGCAACTGTGCATTTTTGGTCAAGTGACAAAGGCGTAAGCAAATACACCAATACCACAGGCGACGCCAACTGGACACCAAACTGTAATTTAGCTATAGGCGCCATTACATGGCGGCAAGTATCTAGTAGTGTCAACTAGCATACGACTTACTTTACTCGATAACGCTAGTGTTTTATACTTCATGCAGTAATGTGGACATCCTCCAGTAAACAACGTTCGGGCTTTACCATTGTCGAACTTTTGATTGTGATTGTTATTATCGGTATTCTTGCTGCCATTACGATCGTGGCGTATAACGGGATACAAAATAGAGCCAGAGCCTCGGCGGTGACGAGCAGCCTTGCAGGCGCTGCCAAGCAACTCGAGCTCAGTAAAGTAGAGGCGGGCACCTATCCGTCAAGCGGTGCTAATCTCAAAAAAACTGACGATGTCGAGTTTCAATACACGTACAATTTGTCATCAGATAGCTATTGTCTTACAGCAACAAAAGACACCATTTCATACAAGATTCAGTCGACTGCCCAAGTGCCCGTTCAGGGAGGTTGCGCAGGCCATAGCCAAGGTGGAGTGGCAGCTGTGACAAATATGGCGACTAATCCAGGCGCTGAAAATAACATAAGCGGCATAACTACCGTGAGTGCAACAGGCGCCCGCGACACCACCTGGTCGAGCTCTGGCGCTGCATCATTCAGGATTACACCCACCAGTACGTCAAACGACACCTACATCGCCTACGGCGGAGACCTGGGTGGGTTTAGAATGGGACTACAGGCAGGCAAAACGTACACAATATCCGGCACCGTCCGACTCGCCGCCGCTCAAACTAGCTCACTATCCGGTAATGGGTCACGCCAAATTACCGCATGGTACACCTCAAGCACCGGGTCACACTCTTTGACACGGGGCACACAGGCCGCAAATGCGGCCGGACAATCACGAGTTTCAGTCACGTACTCTATACCCGCAACCGCAACTGCAGCATGGATCCGTCTATATAACGGTGCATCTCTTGATAATGGCGTCGTATGGTGGGATGACATCATGATAACTGAAGGTTCAACAAATCATAGCTATGCCGACGGCGAATCCTTAAACTGGATCTGGAATGGAACACCTCATAACTCAACGTCAACAGGACCGTTATAATTACTGATCTGAACACGGCCTTATAGGCCCGCGCACCCGTTCAATACATGACGATACTATCGACTAACGCACTTCGTGCGTACTACTGTATATTGACAAAAAAGTATCTGGCTGATATATATAGAGACAATATCACTACAAAAATAGACAAAAGGAAATTGCGAGTTACCATGTCTGAATTACCAGAAAAACAAGTGAAGCGATTGCATTCGCTTATTCAAGAGGCCGAAACCAACTTAGCAGCCGCTAAGGAACTCCTTATTAGCATCATGGGCGAAAATGGCACCATCGTCACCCCGCGCAGCAGCCAGGAAGAGGTGGGTGGAAAAGTTATCGAAGGTGTCTTTGACGGACAGGTGACAATTGGACCAGATGGCAAAAGCTATCCCGTACCCGCCAATTACGCCAGCAAATCTAAGCTTGTCGAAGGCGACATCATGAAGCTTACCATCGCTGATGACGGCAGCTTTATCTACAAGCAGATTGGCCCAACACCTCGTAAACAAATTATCGGTACACTCACCCAGCACGACGGCGCCTACTACGTCGAAGCAAACGGCAAAGAGTACCGCATTCTCCTTGCGAGCGTAACGTACTTCCATATTGCTATTGGCGACCAAGTGACAATTATTGTACCCGAAGACAACCCAGATGCCACCTGGGCGGCGGTTGAAGCAGCACTTTAGTCGTACATGCCAGAAGCGGGCACCTACATTCTAGCAAACGTTGGCTTCTCAAATGACGAGAAGCCACTTTTGACTCTACAAAAGGACAGCGAGTTCATACAGCTGGAGCCTGTTGGTAAAACGCTCACACTAAAATTCGACACATCGCAGCGATATTGTATCGGATGGCACGATATTACAAGCGGAGAGAGTCGCGTTTGCCCCGAAGCGAGCAAAATCGACTCAAAATACGAACAATGTCCGGCATGCCAAAAGCGAACCGGATTTAATCCCGCATTCTACAACACCACTTCCGTGTCATCTCAGCAGGAAGCGCGTAATCTTGAACCGCACATTTTATATTTGGCATATTTTGGCGGTGACATTATAAAAGTGGGCATTTCTCATGCCGCGCGAGGCAATAGGCGATTGCTTGAACAAGGCGCGCGCAGCGCCCTCATCCTTGAGACATTTCCGACTGCGCACATCGCCCGACAATACGAAGCAAAGATTGCCGCCCTTAAAGGTATTTCTGAAACCGTACTTATCCGTAAAAAAATTGGCGCACTCCCACTGCCATACAATAAGGTAGCAGCAGAGGAAATACTGCAAAGCACCCTTGAGAAAATACTCGGTGAACTAAAAATTAGCTCCTCTGACACTAAAACCCTTCATTTTGATAGGCTGTTCTTTCCGTCTGGCACACCTTCGCTCGTTAACACATACGAAACAACATCACACAACCTTATTTCAGGCAAAGTGTGCGGCATGCTTGGTTCGCTATTGTTCTGCGAGCAGCAAAATACTCAGCTCTTTTTGCCGATAAAAAAATATACTGGCTACTATGTTACGCTATCGGATATAGAGACTGTCATAGATCTGCCTGCTCAGCAAATATCGCTCTTTTAAAATATATACATTTATGTCATAGTATTTCCAGTTGTCTACACCCGTAACAACGCTCCAGCAGACAAGGGGATGCCATGGAAGAAGTAGCCGGACTCAAAGTAGAAGATCCGGGGACAAACCCGTTCGTAAGAATGTTCGTCTTCGAAGAAACGCCCAACTTACCTTGGGCAAGGGGGCACAACACCAAGGAATCGCAGGAGAAGCTACTCGCGTACACCCTTGAATCACTGGGTGGTATCGTCTCTGCTTCGGTTGAAGACAAGGTTGTCCAAATCTTCCTCAGAGACGCATCGAAAGATGCGTGGCCAGTAGTAAGATCAAAAGTCCTCAACACGCTCCAGCCCTACGTGAGACACCCAGCCTAGAGTTCCTCGCTCTACTCATCTAGTAATAAGCAGATGAGAGCGCTTGCTCCTCTTGTCTGCTTATTACTACCTGCACCAACAAACGCCCCTAGGGGGCGTTTTTATTTATCATAAATCACAACAATCCATTACCCAAAACGGCGTACAATAGAGAGAGTAAAAGTGAGGGGAAACAAACAAGTGTCACAAGCACTCTATCGCAAATATCGTAGCAAATCGCTCAATGAAGTCGTGGGACAAAAACATGTCACCGACGTACTTGCACGCTCGCTCGCAAAAGGACGGATTGCCCACGCATACCTCTTGACTGGCCCGCGCGGCGTCGGCAAAACGTCTATTGCTCGTATTCTCGCCCACGAAATTAATAAATTACCATACAGCGACGAAGCGAGTCACCTCGACATTATCGAAATCGATGCCGCGAGCAACAATGGCGTCGAAGACGTCCGTGACTTACGGGAAAAGGTACAAATTGCGCCAGTATCGGCAAGCAAAAAAGTCTACATCATTGACGAGGTCCACATGCTCTCAAAGGCGGCCTTTAACGCACTCTTAAAAACCCTCGAGGAACCACCGGAGCACGTCGTCTTTATTCTCGCCACGACCGATGCCGACAAGCTGCCAGCAACAATCATTAGCCGGACTCAGCAGTTTGGTTTTCGCGCTATTGCACCTATCGACGCTGTATCTCATCTAAAGCATATCGCCCAGCAAGAAAATATCACTATCAGCGACGAGGCACTTGAACTCATTGCACTCAGAGGCGATGGGAGTTTTCGCGATAGCATCAGCCTGCTCGACCAACTGACGAGCCTTACCGACGAAAAGTCTGGCATCACTAAAGAGCTCGTCGAGCAGTCACTCGGACTTGCTCCGACAACACTAATTGATAAACTCCTCACTGCATACGAGACCAAGGACCTTAAAGAGATTGTTGAATTGCTTGACGACAGCAACCAGCAGGGAATTCAAGCTTCTGTGCTCGCATCGCAACTTATTCAAACAACTCGTCGCCTCGTAGCTGAACGTCCGCAACTACTCGATCTACTCGATCATCTTCTTGACGTTGCCAAATCATCACAACCGCACATAAAGCTGCTTACCGCTCTTGCCGCGCACGTCGCTCCAAAACCAAAAAGTGCTGCACTAAACGCGCCGTCGCTCAGTGTAAGCGCGCCTATTGCTGAACTCGAAAAACAAGCGACCAAAGTACACCCATCTCTACCAAAACAAAAGCCCGCCAACCCCACTCCGACGCCAAAGCAGCCGACCGCACCTGTCGCTGCGCCTACGCATAAGACAGGGGAACCAGATGCCCCTGCAAAACCGCGAAGCGGTATTGAAGTTCTCGATTGGCCAGCGTTAGTCGAATATACTCGCGTCAACTACGTCGCCCTATATAGCGTATTGTCAAAATGTAGCTTCGAACTCGACGGCAACACTCTGACAATTTACACGATGAATGCCTTCTATAAAAAGAAGCTTGACGATACAAAATACAGCCCACTTCTATCAGATTGTCTTCGTGAAACCGGTGCCGGCGAGCCTGAGATTATTACAATCGGTACGCCACCGCCGCCAAAAGATGAGACAGCCGCGGCAGTTGCTGCTATTATGGGTGGAGGAGAAGAGGTAAGCGTTGAATCATAGTTCGCGCTAGAGAGTTTATGGCCACAAAAGAAGTTTCAGCGGGCAAGGTACCGCCACAAAATTTAGACGCCGAGAAGAGCTTACTTGGTGCTGTTTTAATTGACGAGGAAACACTTGCCGATATCAGCGAACACGTCACCTCAAAAGACTTTTACGACAAACGTCACTCGACAATTTATGGCGGTATGATGCGCTTGTTCGAACGACACAAGCCTGTCGACCTATTGACACTCACGGAAGAACTGAAGAAAAAAGACGAACTTGATATCATTGGCGGATCAGCATACCTGACCGAACTCACAAATTACGTACCGACTGCCGCGCATGCCGAAGCCTACGCGGAGCTGGTCGCCCAAAAAGCTGTGCGTCGTCGTCTTATCAAGGCAAGTGGAGAAATCTCGGAGCTTGGCTACGACGAGGACACAACAACACAGGAACTTCTCGAACGCGCCGAGGCCGAACTATTTAGCGTAAGCGACCAATCACTCAAGCAAGATCTTGTGAGTATTGAAAGCATCTTGACCGAAAGTTTCGATCGTATGGAAGAGCTGCACCGTAATAAGGGCGCTCTTCGTGGTGTCCGCACCGGCTACCGTGACCTCGATAATATGACCGCCGGTCTGCAACGATCAGATCTTATCATCCTAGCCGCCCGCCCTGCGATGGGTAAGACCACGCTAGTAACCAACTTGGCGTACAACGTTGCCACCGTCGCAAAGCAACCCGTACTTTTCTTCTCGCTCGAGATGAGTAAAGAGCAGCTGGTTGACCGTATGCTAGCTGATGCATCCGGGGTTGATGCGTGGAATATCCGTACCGGTAATCTTAGTGACGACGATTTCTCAAAGCTATCTGAAGCAATGGGCGAAATGGCAGAAGCGCCAATTTACATTGACGACACGCCAGGTTTATCTGTACTGGAAATGCGTACCAAAGCCCGTCGAGCCGCCCATGAAGCGCCGCTCGGACTTATCATCGTCGACTACCTCCAACTTATGCAAGGAAGTGGCAAGAGCGATGGAAATCGCGTACAAGAGGTGAGTGAAATCTCACGTGGTCTCAAGCTGATTGCCCGCGAAATGAACGTACCTGTTATCGCACTATCCCAGCTCTCGCGTTCAGTTGAGAATCGCAGCCCGCAGATCCCGCAGCTTGCCGACCTCCGTGAGTCAGGATCTATTGAGCAAGATGCCGATATCGTCATGTTCATCTACCGCGAAGCATATTACAACCCTGAAACGGAACGTGAGAATATTACCGACCTTATCATCGCCAAGCACCGTAATGGCCCTGTCGGCCGCGTCGAACTCTACTTCCACCCAGAACGACTCCGCTTCATGTCTCTCGACAAACATCATGACGGCTAGTCGTGGTATAATCAAAGGTACTACTCATGGGCAAATTATTAGTTACCGATTTCACCACTTATAAGTATCGCTACCAGATTGGCTACGGGCTCATCCTCCTTGTTTTGATTGTGCTACTGGTCACTGCAGGGCTCTACGTGCCGGGCGGACTATCTGACTCTGAGATGAAATCTGCCGTTATCAGTAGCGGCATAGCTGCAACAAGCCTATCTTCATTTACTATCATCGACCTGCCATACTACCTATTACAAAAGGCCAGCCTTTTTATCTTTGGTATTACTACTTTTAGCATTAAGCTTCCGTCATTATTACTAGGCTTTGCGTCGGCAATTGGCATGTTCCTGCTCCTGCGCCGCTGGTTTAAGCACAATATTGCCGTCATTGCCTCCAGCCTCACAATTGCAACTGGTCAATTTTTGTTCGTGTCTCAAAGCGGCACTCCAAGTATCATGTTCATTTTCTGGTCAATTTATCTACTGCTGTTTGCTATGCTTGTGGTGCGCAATAGTCGCCACAGTACATTGTGGACGTTTGCTTTCTTTATAGGCGCCGCACTAAGCCTATACACACCGCTCAGTATATATGTCCTGCTCGCAATCGGCAGTGCCGCGTTGCTCCACCCTCATCTACGATTCCTGTTGATGCGACTTTCGAAACTTAGACTTGCAGGAGCAGGACTCGTTTCGCTTGCCTTACTCGTTCCGCTCATCTACGGCATCTACAGAAATCCAAGCATCGGACTTGAACTACTCGGCATCCCGGCTAGCTCGCCGAATTTTGGAAACAACTTGTCCCAATTAGTCACCCAGTACTTTGATGTCGTCTCACCGACAAGCGGCATCATCATGACCCCGATCTTTAGTTTTGGCTCAATTGCGTTAATTGTCCTTGGTCTGCTTCATATCATTCGCGCCCACCATACCGCCAGAAGTTACATCATTAGCGTCTGGGGACTCCTGCTTATTCCTATTCTACTCATCAACCCAAGTTTCGTCAGTATTACATTTGTACCGCTCGTACTTCTGCTTGCGACAGGGGTACAAACACTTCTTCATCAGTGGTACCGATTATTCCCGAAAAACCCCTATGCACGTATCGTAGGCCTTTTACCGCTCACTATCTTGGTCGGAGGACTACTTCTTTCGGGTATTGAGCGCTATATGTACGGGTATCACTACGATCCTCGCACGGTAACAAGTTTCTCCCGTGATCTTCGTATCCTCAACCAAGAGTTAAGCAAGAACCCTGGTGATATCACCCTTATATCATCCAAAGAGCATGAGCCGTTCTATCAAGCGGTAGCAAGCAACAAGAAACAGCATAAAAATGTTTCACTGCGTGTCGCAACCACCGTTCCACCAACAGCTACAACGGTCATCGTGGAACGTAGCGAACACGGCAAGGCGAAAGTAGCTTTACCGCTACAGAAGATCATTACCGACACGCGCAGCAGCGAAGCCGATCGTTTTTACCTCTACAAAAACACCTCAAAATAACGTATAATAAATGGAGTTATTTAGATAGGGAGCGACAGTCATGGCATTTGACCAGATGAAAATGTTGAATCAGTTACGCAAGGCGCAAAAAGATCTTGCAAAAGAAATTATTGAAGTAGAAGCAGGCGATGGCGCAGTGGTTGTGCAGATCAACGGCGAGCTTAAGATTAAGAGCGTGAAAATCGATCCTGCTCAGGTTGACCTTGAAGACATTTCAGAGCTTGAGCACTGGGTTGAAATTGCCGTCCGCGACGGACTTGCTAAAGCACAGGAAGTAGCCGCTGAAAAAATGAAGCCTCTTATGGGCGGCCTCGGTAACCTCGGCCTTTAAGCCCACTGGAGTTATATATGGCACAATTACTGCCAAGTGCCCTCACCAATGCAATCGATGAACTCGGTCGACTACCGGGCGTCGGCGCACGTACCGCTGAAAGATATGCGTATTTTTTGCTACGCGCCGACACCCATCTCACCGACAAACTGGCAGCAGCCATTACCCAGCTTCACACTGGCGTAAAACAGTGCCCAAAGACGTTTGCCCTGATTGATGCCGATCAAGACGTGTCTCCACTTTATAGCGATAGCGACCGAGACAAACAAACGATCGCCGTCGTGGAAGAGCCACTTGATATTGTTTCACTTGAACGTACGGGGCAATTTAAGGGCACATATCATGTTTTAGGTGGGGCAATCTCACCAATCGATGGCATCGGCCCGGAACAGCTTCATATTCCTGAACTTCTCGAGCGCATTAAAGAAGACGGCGTCAAGGAGCTAATCATCGCAACCAACGCCAGCGTAGAAGGCGAGTCTACATCTCTCTTCTTGCAGCGCTACATCAACGACGCTGGCGTCGATGTAATCATGAGCCGACTTGCTCGCGGCATCCCAGTGGGTGTCGACCTTGAATACGCCGATCAGATTACTCTTACTCACGCACTTGAAGGTCGACGGGTACTCCCGTAAACTCATAGCCAACTTCTTCATCTACTTGTCGGTAACATAGGGTTGCTGATAGACTATAAGCTATGATTAAAAGCACAAGAGGTTTCACCATCGTCGAACTCCTCATTGTTATTGTCATCATTGGCATTCTCGCTG
>CAMPKW010000019.1 GCA_946887425.1 uncultured Candidatus Saccharibacteria bacterium
GAGTAATGAACCCATCACATAAAGCGCTTCGTGGAGTAAATTTGGGCGGCTGGCTACTGCTTGAAAAATGGATGACGCCGACACTCTTCGAAGGTACGGATGCCATAGACGAGTATACGTTTATGCAGACCGATGATGCGCATAGAAAAATTGAACGACATCGCCATTCATTTATCCGAGAAGCTGATTTTAAATGGCTTGCAGTGAATGGAATTGAAGCGGTGAGAATACCTATTGGGTATTGGATTTTTGATGGAGATGAACCATTTGCAGCAGGAATCACACACCTAGACTGGGCGGTGAAGATGGCGGCTAAGTATAGATTACGGGTATTACTCGATTTGCATGGCGCAAAGGGCTCGCAGAATGGAAAGGATCATAGTGGCAAACTGGGGAGGAGCGAGTGGTTTGCGCGTCACGAATATCGCCAGCAGACTATAGACGTGCTCGAGCGACTTGCCAAGCGGTATTACTATGATGATTGCGTTTGGGGAATTGAAGTGTTGAACGAGCCAAAGATTGGTATATTCCATTTTAAACTCCGTCGTTTTTATAATCGAGCCTATGATGCGCTGTTGAAGGTGGCACGACCGGGCACGTATATTGTTTTTCATGACGCTTTCACGCCACGTCTTCTTAGCGGAGCCGTGCTGGCTAGCTCTAGCCTTCCGGTGGCGATGGACGTTCACTGGTATCAGTTTGGTCGGTTGCTTCATCGTTTCGAAACAATGAAACGTTACTTTAAGGCTGTGCGTAAACGCGATACACTCATCGGGAATCTGCAGCGTCGACAGCCTCTTATTATCGGCGAATGGAGTGTTGTGCTTAGCGGTGCAATACTAAATGGTGCTTCGCGTGAAGAGGAACAGGCGTTCTTTAAAGAGCACGCGCAACATCAACTAGCCGTGTACGACGGTGCTTTGGCATGGTTTTACTGGACATATAAAACGGAAGGTCGAGGTATCTGGCACTTTCGTTCACAGGTCGAGGATGGAATTATTGTGCTGTAGCCCGGGCTGGTACAATAATGACATAAGAAGAGAGGGACTATGGATCAGACGATTACTATTGCTGTTATTGCCGGAACGACGAGAGAACGACGCGAATCAATAAAGGCGGCGCGTTATATTGCAGATTTTGGCGAAAAATTGCCCGGTATTAAGATACTGTTTGTTGACCCGAAAGACTTTGTATTTCCTGGGGATGGCAATGATCCCGAGGGTAAGGACCCACGCTACACTGAGATTACCGCACGGGCGGACGCATTTTTTATTGTGACGCCGGAATACAATCATAGCTTTCCGGGTAGCCTGAAGCGTATGCTCGATAGTGAGCTTGCAAACTACAACCATAAGCCGGTTGCGATAGCTGGGGCGAGCAATGGCAATTGGGGCGGTGTTCGTGCAGTTGAAGCGCTCGTGCCGGCAGTCCGCGAGACAGGATTGGTTGTGCTGAGTTGGGACGTGTATTTTCCTTTTGTGCAGAATATGTTCGACGAGGGCGGTATTCTACCTGATTTCGCCGAGCGATATGAGGGTCGTTTAGTGAAGTTGTACGAAGAGTTGATTTGGTTTGCCCGATTGCTTAAGCAAGGGCGCGAGCAAAGTTAGCTTTCTTGGTATTGACGGTGCTTTGCAGCTTGCATCAAACAGGGCTATAATAGGTGTATAAGAACGCATCGTAGCGTTTGGTAGTGAAGTACAAGGAGGGAATATATGTTGCAGGATCGTAGCAAGAAATCACCCGACAACGTTCAGCGCACGTTACCAAGACTTGCCAAGGCAATTTATAAAGCGGCTTTCGATAAAGCGTATAGCGAGTATATGTTCCTGCAGGACAGACTTGACGACGCGAATCGCAAAGAAATGGCGGATCGCATTGCTTGGAAAAAGGTCAAACGCACGTACAGTTTCAGTAACTTTGATCATCATTGGCATCTTAAGGCTTAAAATCATGTAATTATTAGCACTCTGTTGACGAGAGTGCTAATAATTATGTATACTGAAGATAGTAAAAGCGCTAATAAAGCATAAAACGCTTGCGCTCTACACATAGGAGGTTTCATAATACAATTATGGCTGACGATTTCGCAGAATTTGTTTCACACCTAACCCAAAATGCTCGCACAAGCTTGCAGCATGCTGATGCGATTGCGCGTGGCTACGGTAGCCCGTACATTGGTACCGAGCATGTTTTGTTGGGTGTCCTTGCCCAGGGCTCGTCCGTAGGGGCAAAGTTGCTGGCTGATGCCGGTGTGACACTTGACCGTGCTGAAATGGCACTTAATCTTACGCCACGTACGCTCGTGGTAAGTACAGGAGCGAAGGGCTTGTCGGAGACGGCCAAGCTCACACTAAAGATGAGCTGGCAGATTGCCCAGGAGTTTCATCAGGAGTTCCTAGGCACTGAGCATATTCTCTATAGCATGCTGAGCCAAAAGAATGCGCGTGCTACCGTTCTTCTGCGTGATATGAACGTTGATCTTGTTGAACTAACGAGTGAGCTTGAAGAGTTCTTCGATCGCCAGCATGAGAATTTCCATGATGAAGAAACCGCCGATTCGGTCAAAGCGGCCCCTAAAAAGAGAAATGGTGCACTTGAGACATTCGGAACCGACCTGACGGCTCGTGCAAAGGCTGGCAAGCTAGATCCTGTAATAGGCCGCGACGAGCAGGAGGAGCGCATGGTGACGATTCTAAGTCGTCGAACCAAAAACAATCCAGTTCTTATTGGTGAGCCTGGCGTCGGTAAAACGGCAATTGTTGAAGGTTTAGCACAGCGTATTGCACGTGAGGATGTGCCAGATCATTTACTTGATAAGCGTGTTGTTCAGCTAGATCTTGCTGCGATGATAGCCGGTACGAAATACCGAGGTGAATTTGAAGAACGGCTCAAGAAGGTGGTAAGTGAGCTAAAGCAGCAAAAAAATGTCATTATCTTTATCGATGAGCTTCATCTACTGGTAGGTGCCGGTGCTGCCGAGGGTGCACTGGATGCGGCCAATATGCTCAAGCCAGCACTTGCCCGTGGTGAACTCCATTTGATTGGCGCTACCACGCTCGACGAGTACCGCAAGCACATTGAAAAAGACAGTGCGCTTGACCGCCGTTTTCAGACGATTGTGGTGCCAGAGCCGAGCGTGAAGGACAGTATTGCAATACTCAAGGGTCTGCGCGGCTACTACGAAAAACACCATGGTGTTGAGATGAGCGATGAGGTGATCGAGGATGCTGTGTACATGGCTGATCGCTACATTAGTGAACGTTTTATGCCGGATAAGGCGATTGATGTGATCGATGAAGCGTCGGCGCTGGTGCGAGTAAAGCAGAGTAACAAGCCGAGCAAAGTCCGCGACTACACTCGTCAGCTGAAAAATCTTACTGAAAAAATGGACGATGCCGTAGCGGCTGAGGATTATGAACGCGCTGCTCTTTACAAGACTCGCATGAGTCAGCTGAGTGAGAAGCTTGATAGTACAAAGGCGGAGGCAGAGAAAGAAACTCCAGTTACACTAAAGGATACTGACATTGCCACTGCCATCTCAACTATGACGGGTATTCCGGTGAAGCGAATCCAAAAATCTGAAGCAAAACTGTTGCGCCATCTTGAAAAGCATTTAGGCAAATTCATTATTGGTCAACACGAGGCGGTTGAGAAGGTGGCCAGGGCGATCCGACGTAGCAGGAGCGGGGTGGCAAGCAGTAAGCGTCCAATTGGCTCGTTTGTATTTATGGGTCCGACCGGTGTCGGTAAAACAGAGCTAGCGAAAGTTGTGGCACGTGAAGTGTTTGGCAGTGACGATGCGCTTATTAAGATCGACATGAGTGAGTTTGGCGAGCGCCATAATACGAGCCGGCTCCTGGGTGCGCCAGCTGGCTATGTTGGCTATGATGATGGTGGGCAGCTGACCGATAAGATTCGTCGGCAGCCGTATAGTGTCGTACTATTTGATGAGATTGAAAAGGCACATCCTGATGTATTTCAATTGCTTCTGCAGCTTCTTGAGGACGGTAAGTTAACCGATGCTAAGGGGCGTAGTGTTGACTTTAGTAATGCGATCATCATTCTAACGAGCAACCTTGGCGCCGATAAGATGATGAAAGAGTCGTCGCTCGGCTTCCATGCAAAAACAACATCAGACCAGAAAAAACTTGACGCTGTTCATGCAGAGAATGATCTCGCCGCAAATGAAGCCTTGAGTCGCATGATGCGTCCGGAGCTCATTAATCGCTTTGATGCTATCGTGACATTCCGTGCGCTTACTCGGCGTGAAGTTGGAAAGATATTCGATAATTTAATCGATGAGCTTCAAGAACGACTCATCCGCAAAGGCATTCATTTGGTAGTGAGCCCAAGCGCAAAAAGATACTTGATTGATAAGGGATATAGTGAAAAGTATGGCGCTCGACCACTCCGCCGAGCTATTCAGGATGAACTTGAGCACTCCTTGGCTGATGGTATTTTATCTGGTGAGTACGAGAAGGGTAGTGTTTTAACTGTAGGAATGCAACGGGGGGTGATGAAGATCGATGTCGGACACGAAGAGTAGCATTTTGCGACGTGCAAGTGGATTGTTCATAGGGCTGCTTCTTGCCTTGTTGGCGCTGTTCATTGCACTCAATCGTCAGTACGTGCTTGATCAAGTTACGGTTTGGCAGTACAAGCCAAGTGCAGTCGTGTCGGCTCTGGCTGAGCGCGCGACGATAAGTGACAAGGGGTTATTTTATTTCTATGCCTCGCAGCCAGTGGTGGAGGGGTCGCAAAAATTTAATTCGCAATGTGACCGTAAAGAACCGACTAGTGCTATTTTAGGATGTTATAGTGCTGATCGCATTTACATTTATGACGTGAACGACCCCCGGCTTGATGGTATACGTGAAGTGACCGCCGCGCACGAAATGCTCCATGCTGCGTTTGAGCGTCTATCGGAAAAAGAGAAGCAGACGCTCGGTGTGTTACTTGAGGCTGAGTATGCCAAGTTAGACAGTACTGAACTTCGGGATCGCATGGACTACTATGCCAGGGCGCAGCCGGGTGATCGGGCTAATGAGCTCCATTCGATTATCGGCACTGAAATTGCATCAATTGGTCCCGAGCTTGAAGCACACTATAGGCAGTATTTTAGTAATCGACAGAAAGTTGTTCAGCTACATGCGGCATACCAGAAAGTATTTGACGATTTATCTGCGCAGGCCGATGCGCTGGGTGCTGAGGTGACTCGGCTGCGTGAAGAAATATCTGCGAGTATTACCGCGCACAATGCAGCGGCAGTACGTCTGGAGCAGGATATTTCGGCGCTTAGGGCGCGCGAACGCACCGTTGATCGAACGAGCGCCACCCAAGTGAATGCATATAATGCCGATCGGCAAGCCTTGATTAACCGGGCCGATGAACTGAATCGACAGAAGGCAGAGATCGATGCTAAAACTGCCGTGTTTAATGAAAAGGTCAAGCGATATAATGACCTTGTTGTGCGCTCGAACGAATTAAAGCAGAAGATTGACAGTGCATTGGCGCCTTCGCCGAGCATTTAGGGGCGAGCTGTCGTATAATAGAGTAATAGTGGCTAAATCTAAATCTCAGTTTATCTGTCAGCATTGTGGCGCGAGCTATCCGAAGTGGGTAGGTAAGTGTGACAATTGCGGGCAATGGAATAGCCTTGTCGAGCAGGTGGTTGATAGTGGCAAGTCGGTCGTGTCGCGCAGTGCTTCGAGCGGGCATGTGCTGACGCCACAGACAATTGGGTCGATCAGTTCAGAAGATGCTTCAATGCGGCTACGGACAGGGTTTAGTGATCTTGATGATGTGCTTGGCGGTGGCATTCTCCCCGGTGGCGTCATCCTTATAGCAGGCCAGCCTGGTATCGGTAAGAGTACACTCCTGCTTCAAGTAACGGCACACGTTGCGGCGACCACGCCAGTTCTATATGCAAGTGGCGAGGAGTCGGCTGGACAAGTGAAGCTGCGAGCTGAGCGGCTTGGCGCACATGGCAGCGAACAGCTCAGCTTTGTCGCAAGTACAAGCGCGGACGATATTGCGGCAACAATTCGTTCAGGCGCGTATAAGCTTGTTATTATTGACTCGATTCAAACATTGAGCCTTGATGAGATTACTTCTGCACCTGGAACGGTAAGTCAAATTACCAACAGTAGTAATGTAATTATTCGTGCCGCTAAAGAATCTGGGGCTGCTGTTGTACTAGTAGGGCACGTTACTAAAGAAGGTAGTATTGCTGGTCCGAAAGTACTCGAGCACCTCGTCGATGTAGTGCTGCAATTCGAGGGTGACCGCTATGGTGGTTTCAAGGTGGTGCGAGCGATCAAAAACCGTTATGGCTCAACTGCCGAGGCGGCCATTTTCGAGATGGATGACAAAGGCCTGCGTGTTGTTGAGAATCCTTCGGCCGCGCTGCTTGCCGAGCGCCAAAATGCCGATGGTTCGGTGGTCCTTGCAACCCTAGAAGGCACACGTCCGCTGCTTGTCGAGATCCAGGCACTTGTCAATCCAACCAGTTTCGGGTATCCTAAACGTACTGCATCAGGTTTCGATCTTAACCGACTTACTCTTTTGATCGCCGTCCTAGAGCGACGCACCAAACTGAATTTATCGGACAAAGATATTTATATCAATGTCGTCGGCGGACTCAAGATTAGTGATCCTGCTGCAGATCTTGCTATTTGTATGGCAATTGCAAGCGCGGCTGCCGGCAGGCGCCTCGATGACGGCCTTGTTGTATTTGGCGAAGTGGGGCTTGGTGGTGAGATTCGCAGCGTACATAGTGCCGATAGACGCGTGGCCGAGGCTAAGAAGCTGGGCTTTAGTGAGGCGATTGCACCAAAACCAAGTCGCAAGAATTCATTTATTAAAGGTGTTGGCGATCTTCGTCAGGCCTTAATCGATTATCTCATAGAGTAATCAGAAAGAACTTTTATGGAAGTATTACAAACTCTTATCGTAGTCACTTTACTGGCTATTTTGGCTGAAGTGACCTATTTGGTAGTGAAGCTGCCACGTCAAAACCTACAGCGCAAACAGGGGCGACCTATTTTTGTCGACACTTCAGTGCTGATTGATGGGCGTATCATTGCAGTTGCGCAATCTGGCTTTATTGGCGATACGCTTATCATTCCGCGGAGCGTTATCGGCGAATTGCAATTTTTGGCTGACAATGCCGACCATGACAAGCGTTCGCGCGCTCGCCACGGTCTTGATGTCGTCCAGGAGCTCCAGCAGATGTCACAAGTCACTGTTGAGATCATGCAAGACGGTAGTAAAGCCGAAGAAGGCGTAGATGAGCGTTTGCTGAAGCTCGCCAAGCAGTATAGCGGTGCTATTTGTACGATTGACTTTAATCTTAATAAGGTAGCTCAAGTCGAGTCAATTGCCGTTTTAAACGTAAATGAGCTTGCTCAGAGTCTTCGTATGGCATATTTACCAGGTGAAAAAATGCTCCTCGAGCTTGTCCAAAAAGGTCAAGACTCACACCAAGCTGTTGGATATCTTACCGATGGCACGATGGTCGTTGTTGAGCACGCATTTAAACAGATTGGTCAGACTGTAGAGATTGAATTTATTCGTTCACTTCAGACAGCGGCTGGAAAAATGATGTTTGCTAAGCCGACTGCATCGCCTGTTGCCAAGAAACAATCAACAGTGCAACAGGCCATTGAAAAATTGCCAATGACAAAGTCTGCCGTAAAGAAGAAACAGACAGGTCGTGCGCCAAAACCAGCCGCTTCACCTGAAGTAGCCGTATCACCGGCTGTGTTTCATAGTGATAACACAGAGCATCGTAAGGCAACAGCCGTTCGTCGCTCAAAAGCTGACAATCATCAGCCAGCGAAGTATGATGCTCACCAGCGTCAGGCGAGTAAGCAAACGCAGCAGCGTGCTGATGATAGTAAAAGTACGACACGACCTCGTCAGCAACGTCCCAAGACATCTGCACAGCGTGAAGCAGCATTGATCGATCTAGTAGATAAGCAATAGGCTGTACTAACATATAAAAATCGCCTCATGATAGAGGCGATTTTTATATGTTTATGCAACTTAGTTAGATAATGTACCGGACTTCGTGTCGGTGTATAGACCGGTGTCGGTTGCGGTTACGGTGATATTTGGTGCTGGATCGCTACCATTCGTTCTCGTGTAGGTACCGGTGTAGGTTGTGCCGGAGCCACTTAGTTGAATGTTTGAGCCGCCAACTGTTGCGGTGACCTTATTTATATCAAAGGTGCCTTTTTGTACTGTGATTGTGACGGTGTAAGTGTTTCCTGATCTTGAGGAGTCGATATCGTCGATGAGTGGCTTAACATCATCACACTTGTGAACGTCATCATCGCCGTTGGCATCGTAGCCATCTGGACTTGTGATTGCTTCTTGTTTTGTGATTGGGTCGGTCATGCTGATGACCTCAATCTCTATCCGAGCCCCATCTGGAGTACAGGCAGTCGCTTTCTTTTTTGAAACGGTGTCAAAGGTGATTTTCTTGTTGGTAGATCCTTTGCTTTTGTTGTACCACGACGGATATAGTTGTCCGCCTATCACTTGTATTCCACCTGGCCTTGTAAACCAGTCGCCACTCTTCCACTTGCCCTCTGGGCCATAGATATCTTTATGGGCGTATTCCATGACGGTACTGATAATGCGGCCTGCCGCGGCAGAGTTTGAGCTTTGAACAGGGCTAGTATCTGGATTACCAACCCATAGCCCCATGGCAAGCACAGGACTATAATTCATGATCCACAGATCTTTTGGCTTTCCGCCGACGTCTGATGTGCCGGTCTTTACGCCTGTCTTAACACCAGGAACATCAAGTCCAGGTATATTGCGACCATGAAGAGCGGCGCGAGCGTTTTGATCGGTGAGAATATCACTAATAATATAAGGTATCTGCGGATCGAGTATTTGCTTACTGCCGGTATCGGTCCATTTTTTTAGTACTGTATTTTGACTATTTTTAACCTCGAGTACTGTTGAAGTTGGCTTATATACTCCCATGCGCGCTAGGCTTGCGTAGGCATTTACCATGTCAATTTGACGAACGCCACAGCCACCGATTGCGGATGCGAGCCCTACTGTTGTATCGGCGCCTTGTGAACAATAGCTACTTGCGCCCATGTCGCGGATTGTTTGCAGACTTGGCTGTACGCCGTCGATATACATTGCCTTAATGGCCGGAATGTTACGCGACAAAGCAAGTGATGAGCGAATATTTATATTCCCCATGAAGCGTGCGTCGTGGTTCTGAACCTTTGCGCCATACTGTCTGTCGAAGTTTGTATCACTCAGTATGCTACCGCTACCGTAGTTCTTTTTGAATAGTTCCGAGAAGACAAATGGCTTAACGGTTGAACCAGGCTGGATATAGGCTGTCGCTGCGTTATCTTGGCCGTAGCCTTCGTAGTTGAAATCCCTACTGCCGACGAGTGCAACAATTTGTCCCGTTTGTGTATCCTCGACGGTTGCTGCGCCGTTAGTGAAACCGTTGCGTGTCGGAATGTTTGAGTTGAACATGTCGGTTACAGCTTCTTGAAGCTTGTCTTGGATGCGGATATCGAGCGTCGTCCTAACGACTAGGCCGCCCTTACCGACGGTAGCCTTGCCAAGCTCTTGCTCGAGCTGGGTTCGCACCATCTGGACAAAATGAGGTGCCTTGATGTTTTCATACTGTGATGCTTCTGGCTTGATTGAGTCAATGATGGCAACTTTTTTGGCGGCATCGGCCTGCTCGCGTGTAATAGAGCCGACTTCAACCATGTTATCGAGCACCTTATGTTGACGAGTGACGAGATCTTGATTGCCAGCACGATTATACGGATTGTAATAGCCTGGTTGGTTTGGAATAGCAGCAAGCAGAGCTGCTTCTGGTAGTGAGATGTCCTTGGCCGTTTTGCCAAAATACGTCTGGGCTGCAGATTGTACGCCATTTCGACGACCGCCATATGGAGATTCATTGAGATAGAGTTCCATGATCTGATCTTTGTCATACATGCGTTCAACCTCAATTGAGAGAATCAGCTCTTTAATTTTACGAGGAATACCGGCTAAGCCACGTTCTTGAGCTTGATCGGCGAAAAATACTTGCTTAACAAGCTGCTGAGTGAGAGTAGAGCCACCCTGTGTGCTATTGCCGCTGGCATTGCTGATAACGGCACGAGTAATGCCAACAGGGCTGACGCCATTATGCTTATAAAAGTCGCGGTCTTCAATTGCGATCGTAGCATCCTTCATGTATTTGCTAATCTCGCTCCCATCGACCACTAGCTTGTAGTTGCCAGCACCCTTATCTTCGTAGAGGAGAATGCCGTTGCGATCTTCGTAGCGAGTTACGGTTGTTTGCACGCGCTTGGCAAGTTCGCCTGGTCGAATCTGATCGAGATCTTTGCGGTAGTAGGCAAATAGGGCACCGACAAGTAGCACCAAGAAGAGCAGGCCGACACCTGCAATCTTGAGCGCCATGATTCCGCCCTTTTTGCTAAACCAATATCCCCAGAATCGCTTTGGGTGAAGGCGATATAGGATTCGCTTCATTGGATGTTTCGGAAGGGACGCCAAGTACTCGGCTTTTTTTCGAGCCTCGCTGTCTTTTTTCGTTTTGCGTTTGTGCGCCAGGTTTGAGTACACACTCATGTTGCGTGATTTAGTCGGTTTTTTAGCCACGTAGTCGTTTTCCCATAAGCAATATTACCTTTCATTATAGCATTATTTCTGGTGAGTAAAGCGCCATTTTCTGATATACTAACAGGGAATAACAGATAAGGAGCAGACATGAAACTTTCCGAAGAACTACAGTGGCGTGGTTTTGTAAACCAAACTACTTTCCCTGATTTATCAGCCCTAGACGGTGCTCCTATCTCTTTCTATTGGGGTGTAGACCCGAGCTCGGACAGTATGACGATCGGCAACTTTGCGGCTGCTATGATGGTGCGTCACTTCATCGACCACGGCCATAAAGCGTTCTTACTCGTTGGCGGTGCTACGGGCATGATCGGCGACCCGGACGGTAAGGCTGACGAGCGTAACCTCAAAACGCTCGACGAAATAGCAAAAAACAAGGCAGGTATAGCCGCCCAATACAAAACTGCATTTGCCGGCAAGGATTTTACACTGGTTGATAACTACGACTGGTTCAAGGATCTTAATTACCTCGAATTCCTGCGTATGGTTGGTAAGAATGTACCCCTCAGTCAGATGCTTGGCCGCGATTTCGTACAGGCACGTCTTGGCGAGGGCGGCACAGGCATCAGCTACGCTGAGTTTAGCTACTCGCTGATTCAAGGTTATGATTTTGTTCATCTTTATAAGAACCATGGCGTCACGCTGCAATTATGCGGTGCTGATCAATGGGGCAACTCAATTGCGGGCGTTGATCTCATCCGACGCATGGAAGGTGGGGAAGCGCACGTCTACTCAACGCCACTCGTAATCAACAAGGCTACTGGCAAGAAGTTCGGCAAATCAGAAGATGGTGCGATTTGGCTTGATCCGAAAAAGACCAGTGTTTACAAATTCTACCAGTTCTGGCTCAATGTTGATGACGAAGGTGTTATTGACTACGCAAAGATTTACACCCTGCTTTCAAAAGAAGAGCTTGAGGCGATTGGTGAGCGCCACGCTGCCAACCCTGGTGCTCGTGAGGCCCAAAAGGCACTTGCTCGCGAAGTGACGACACTTGTTCATGGTACGGAGCGCACTGAAAGTGTGATGCGCGTGACTGATGTGCTGTTTGGCAATGCATCATTTGATGATCTGCATAGCGACGACCTTGAAGCCTTGGCTCTTGAAATTCCAACGGTATCTACGGGTAAGACGGTTATTGAGATCCTTGTCGAAGCTGGTGTTGCCGCCAGCAACGGCGAAGCTCGACGCTTGATCGCGGGCGGTGCTGTATCTGTAAATGATCAGAAGATTACGGAAGACATTGTGCTTGAGGCGCCGAGTTTGATCAAAAAAGGCAAGAATAACTTCGTTCTTGTACGTTAGTCTGCGTTTCTAGCTTCTACATGAAGACTGCTATCATAGCTATATGAACTTGTTGTCTCCGCTCGAAAAGGTGAAGGGTGTCGGTGAAAAAACTGGCGAACAGTTTGCCCTGGCTAATCTTCATACGGTCGGCGATCTTATAGACTTTCTTCCTAGGAAGCACGAAGACTTTTCAGAAGTGGTAAAGATTGCCGATATTCATCCTGGCACGGCTACGATCAAGGCTCGCTGTGAAAGTATTTCGACGCGCCCGGTGCGTCGTGGTTTACGAATCACTACTGCTACGCTCGCTGATGAGACAGGCAAGCTTCAAGCGGTTTGGTTCAACCAGCCATATCGTACTACGCAGTTGGGCAAGAGCGACGAAGAGTTTTATTTCTCCGGTACGTTTGAGTTTAATTACAATAAGTACCAACTCAGTAATCCGAGCGCCGAGAAGGTCAGCGATATGCCGGTCAATACCGATCGGTTCTTGCCCGTGTATCGATCTGTCAAAGGTCTGAAGAACCAATTGGTTCGTAAAATTTTAACCGAGCTGCGACCGCTTATGACAATGCTGCCAGAAACATTGCCAGCGAGTGTGATTGCATCGGAAAAGTTTCTTTCTCGCTCCGAGGCTGTACTTGGACTGCATTTTCCTTCGAAAGCGCAGGACGTTGCGGCTGCACGAGAGCGGCTTGCTTTTGAGGAATTGTTTCAGTTACTGCTCGCGAGTCAGCTAAACCGTCAGGAGAATGCCAAATTAACCGGCTGGTATATCCCATTTGAGCAGTCGGTTGTGGCTAATTTTGTGAAGCATTTGCCATTCGAGTTAACGGGTGCTCAGCGCCGAGCAGCCTGGGAGATAATTCAAGACTTCGAACAGCAAACACCAATGAATAGGCTTTTACAGGGAGATGTAGGCTCGGGCAAGACAGTCGTAGCTGGTCTGGCGGCTCATCAGGCGGCGCACCATGGTTTCCAGACGGCACTAATGGCGCCAACCGAAATATTAGCATCTCAACATGCCGAAACACTGACCAAACTCCTCCAGCCATTTGGCGTAACGGTCGGGTTATTAACTGGAAGCGTCAAAGGCGTAGCTCGTAAAACACTGTATGAGCAAATTGCGACTGGAGCTGTCGATGTTGTTATAGGAACCCATGCACTCATTCAAGAGACGGTGAATTTCCATAAGCTTGGATTTGTTGTTATCGATGAACAGCATCGTTTTGGCGTGAAGCAACGGCAGGAGTTGCTTAAGAAGTCCGATCATATGCCACATTTGCTTGCGATGACGGCAACACCGATTCCACGTAGTCTTGCATTGACGGTATACGGGGAGTTGGATGTGAGTATTCTTAATGAGCTGCCAAAGGGTAGAAAACCGATTGCGACGAAAATTTGGTCGCCAAATAGTCGCGCGCAGCTGTATGCCGCAATGGATAAAGAGATAGCTGAGGGTCGTCAGGCCTACGTAATATGCAGCCTGATCGATGACAATCCAGATAATGAAATCAAGAGTGTCGAGTCTGAGTATGTCAAACTGCAAAATTCAATATTCAAACATCGTCGCATAGGTTTACTGCATGGCAAGATGAAGCCTGACGAGAAAGATATGGTGATGTCTGAGTTTAGTGCGGGTGCGCTCGATATTTTAGTGAGTACAACTGTTGTTGAAGTCGGCGTTGACGTGCCAAATGCAACGGTAATGATGATCGAAAATGCCGACCGTTTTGGACTTTCGCAGCTCCATCAGCTACGTGGACGCGTTGGGCGCTCATCGCACCAGAGCTACTGTTATCTTGTGATGAGTGATAGCTCCAAGCCGTCTCAGCGCTTAAAAGAGATAGAAAAATCCAATGATGGATTTTATCTTGCGGAAGTTGACTTGAAGCTACGTGGCCCAGGAGAGATTTATGGACGTGCTCAACATGGTGCGCTTAACCTTCAAATAGCTACGCTTTCTGATACGAAACTCATCGCTCGGGCGCAAAAAGCAGCGAAGGCATTCGTCGCATCGGGTGACGACCTGTTACAATATAAACAACTGGCAGCTCAAGTTGAGCAATATCAACGACTGACCACATTAAACTAACATGTACTCTGGAACAACTTTTCGCACTAAATCTGGTCGTGTCATGGGTGTGCATCAAAAAATTGATCGCGTCGCCCGTCGGCACCTAAAGCATCACCTCGGACATGATGTTTATTTTCCGTCAATTACAAGTATCCTTCATTTTGAAGGGCTTAACGGACCGGATGGTATAAAGCGCAAAAGCCCGGCGAAAGATGAGCCGTGGCATTACATTGACCCGTCGAAGCCGGATGATACGGCATTACTTGATATGATCAATGATCACATTGAAAACTTGGCTAATGCGCTTAGGACAAGGAATGACGAACGTGCAGCCTTTGAGGCGGCGTGGATGGCGCATGCGATTGTCGATGGCTTAACGCCCGCACATCATTATCCGCTCGAGGCTAAACTCGAGGAGCTACGTGGTGGCCTGGGGCTTGAGACCCGCACCTCTACTAAAGAGAAATTGATCTTGCCGGGCAAGACTCGTCGCCACCAGCTTCGTAACAACTGGGAGTACTGGGGTGCGAATGGTATTTTTACGACGCATCTCGCATTTGAACTCGGTGTTGCATCGACGATCGCACCCGTCACGTTTAAGGAGAGTACATTGCCGGATGATGCAACTGAACGGTTGAAGCAGGACGGATTTGGTGTGATGTTTATGGAGGCGCTGCGCACTATTGACGCAATGAAGATGTACGACGAGTTTACGGCAAAAAACTGGACGCGCCATCTTGCGAACGAAACACGAAAAACGCTAATTCCAGACATCATCAATACTGTTGTTCTCGGGTGGTACCAAGCGGTGCTTCTTGCGGAGAAAAAAGCATGAATATCCGTATCATAGCCGGCTACTATGGCGGACTGAAAATAGCTGCGCCGAACAATCGCCGTACGCACCCTATGAGTGAGCGTATTCGAAATGCTTTATTTAATAGTTTGGCAGGTGAAATTGCTGACGCCGAGGTGCTCGATGTGTTTGCCGGTACCGGTGCTATTGGGCTTGAGGCGATTAGCCGAGGTGCAAAAAGTGCGACTTTTGTCGACAAAGACCGAACCGCACAGCGCTACATTGCCCGCAATATCGAGTCGCTCGGGGTGGGGGATAGGGCGACCCTTATTCGCACAACGGTGTCGAATTGGCTTGGCACCAAGAATCCTCAGTTGTACGATATTATTTTTGCTGACCCACCATACTGGGACACGCAGTTTTCCACAGTCGACCGTATATTTGACCTATTAAAACCAGGTGGACTTATGATATTATCACACCCAGGTAAGGGTGAGTTGCCGACCAAAACGGGAGTTGTTGTGGTGGACAATCGTAGTTATGGAAATGCGGTACTCACCTATTACCGCCGAGAGACGTAAATCGTCTCTTTTTTATTTGGGAAATTATCTCTATAAAAAAGCAGCTCCTGGAATTTCTTCCAGGAGTGCGATCATAACGTAGGACATGTTATAACTTTATTGTATCAGGTAAGTGGTGTGAATGCAATGCAAAAGAAAAAAGACTATCGTAAGACAGTCTTTTTTCTTTGGTACGCGAGAAAGGACTTGAACCTTCACGCCCGGAGGCACTAGCTCCTAAGGCTAGCGTGTCTACCAATTCCACCACTCGCGCGTAGTATCTTTCGACAACTTAATTATTCTATCAGAAAGCTCGGAACAAATAAAGATATTTATGAAGTATTCAGCCATTTATATCTTTCGCGACAACTAAAACACGATCGTACCCAAGTTTACACACGAGTGTTGCTGTGAAGCTACTGAATTAGTAAGTCGCTTGTGCTATCATGAGATCAAGTAGAAACTAGTAGAGGGGTATATGAGTAAAATCGCACAATATCTAAACGAGCACATTTCAGGAGAAGTAAGTACTAAGCCTGATGTTCGAGCTGCGTTCTCGACGGATGCAAGTTTTTTGACGATTACTCCTGAAATGATAGTTTATCCACGAGTAACCAACGACATTCGTAAGGTAGCTCGTTTCTCGTGGCAGCTCGCTGAAAAGGGGCACAGTTTGAGTATTACTGCTCGGGGCGGCGGGAGTGACCTAACCGGTGGCGCTATTGGCAAGGGTATTATTCTAAATACCACCGCTCATCTTACAAATATTTTCGAGCTCGATGTCAAGCAGAAGTTAGTTCGTTTACAGCCAGGTGTTACCTTCGGCGCACTTAACGAGGCATTGCATCTACATGGTCTTCATATCCCATCATTCCCGCTATCTGCCGCATATAGCACGGTCGGTGGTGCTATTGCTAACAATTCAGGCGGTATCTTATCTGGAATAAGTGGAACGACTCTTGATTGGGTTCATCAGCTGGAGGTAGTGCTTGCTAATGGTGACGTACTTCAGACGGAGCGTATCAACAAGCGTGAGCTCAATCGACGTAAAGGTCTACAGACATTCGAAGGGGAGATTTACCGTCAAATAGACGGACTAATTACAGATAACGAGCAGCTTATACATGAGAAAATCGCCACAGATATTGTAGATGGTGCTGGTTATGCGGGTCTTGCAAAAGTAAAGCATAGGGATGGCTCGATTGACCTTACCCCACTTCTAGTTGGTAGTCAGGGTACACTTGGGATTATCTCGGAAGTTATCATGAAGGCTGAGTTTGTGAACAAGCACCATGCCGTGGGCGTGGCTGGGTTCGAGAGTCGTGAAGCGGCACGTGATGCGGCGGATGAGCTTGCACATTTGCAGCCAGCATACCTTGAATATATTGATGGCCAATTATTTGCTGAGTCTTTGAAAAGGGGCAAGGCATACTCCTTCTATCGAGAGGGATTTGCTGAGGGCACTGTTCTTATTTTCGGCTTTACGGACTTTAGTGAGCGCGCACGTGCTCGTAGCCTTAAAAAAGCTGAAAAGCTCCTGCAGGCTCGTGGTGCCTTTGTAGCCTCGTCAACCGAACGACATGAAGCGGAGGCGCTGGCTGCCGCTAGAGAAGTAACGGCGCTACATGTCATGCCGGAGGCGGCCGATGAATCTGCACCCCCTATTTTCGACGCCGCGTATGTTCCGCTAAGTCGCTTCGAGGATTTTACGGCAGCCGTCGACGCACTTGCCAAGAAGCATCACGTCAAACTCCCTGTGTATGGCAGCGTCTTGAGCAGCACCTATACTGTGCGGCCAATCCTTCAGTTTAAGAAAATAGGAGATCGCCAAAAAGTTCTTAAGCTACTCGATGAATACAGCGCAATCATAGAGGGATATGGCGGTCATCTTATTGGCCAAGGCGGTGAAGGGCGCACGAAGGCATTGTTTGCATATAAGCACATAGACGACGACATACTCGCACTTTACGACCAAGTGCGGCAGATATTCGATCCATTTGGCACATTGAACGCTGGAGTGAAGCAGACAACAGATCTCAAGGCTCTCGTGTCGCAGCTTCGTGACACCTATGATATGTCGGCGTTTGCGCAGTACTCGCCGTATAACTAGCAACTTGAAAAACAGCACTTGGCACGCTATGCTAGGTGCTGTATACGGCGCTACGAGCTAGTCGTAGAAGTATGCAGATGTGGCGGAATTGGTAGACGCGCTAGCTTCAGGTGCTAGTGTCCTT
>CAMPKW010000020.1 GCA_946887425.1 uncultured Candidatus Saccharibacteria bacterium
ATTTCCTCGAACTGGTCGAGTGTATGTTCAATGTCGTGCGTAGCGGCAATTGCCAAACTTT
Source organism: uncultured Candidatus Saccharibacteria bacterium (assembly GCA_946887425.1). The sequence goes on from CAMPKW010000020.1 coordinate 62, forward strand.
CAGCAACCATTTTTTTGCGCTTCGACTCATCAGATAGTACAAGCTTTAGTCGCTCGGCAATTTGCTCGTCATCATCCTGAGTACAAAGATATCCATTGCGACCATCCTGGCAAAGCTCACGGAGCGCACCAGCATCAACAGCCACAATCGGCTGTCCGCTTGCCATAGCTTCAAGCGTGGCGATGCTCTGCAGTTCGGCAGGAGATGGCATGCAGTACACTGAACCAACTCTGTGCAAGGCAGTGATCTCATCATCTGTTACGCGGCCAGTAAAGCTGACGTGCGAAATAATCGACAACTCACGCGTTAAATAATGTAGTCGATCGGCGTCCGTACCATCACCAACAATAAGCAGATGGGCATTGTTCTCTTTGTGCATTCGTGCAAATGCTTTTACAAGAACAGAGAGGTGCTTCTCGGCATCAAGTCGACCGATATAACTAATGATTGGTCGGTCCATAGGAAGATGGAATTTCTTATAAATTGCAGGGTCAACTGGTCCTGGCCGGAAACGACTCAAGTCGATACCGTTTGATACGGCAATCATCGGATTCGGAAATTCAACATTAAACATATCAATGGCCGATTGTGTGGGCATCGTCACACAGTCCGACTTTGAGTGGAAGCGGCGACCATACTCGCGAAGCATAAAGTTAATAGGGCGAGCTACCGGCGCAAGCAGCTTAAGATTATCCATCAAGTTTTCTGGCATGGCGTGATTTGTACTCACGATGGGAATGCCATACTTGTTGCCATATTTCATTGCCGCCTGGCCAATCCACATGAGCATCTGGATATGAATCACATCTGGTTCAAAGTCCTCTATAATCTTTTTTACCTCACGCTGAGGGGTGAGGGAGATGCGGAAGTTTTGATAAAACGGAAACGGCACAGAAGCCGTTCTTGAAATAATATACTTGCCATCCACTTGTTTAGAGCGCTTGCCCGATTGGCTCGGCGCAATTACCAATACTTCGTGGCCACGTTCAGCCAGTCCTTGTGCGAGTGTCCGACTGAATGTCGCAACACCGTTAATTGTCGGCCAATGTAAGTCCGACGCAATCAGAATTTTCATATAGAAACCATTATACCATGGCTGATTATGCTACAATAACAGATATGAAGCTGCTTTTTGACGCGCGCTACATCCGCACCGACTTCCACGATGGCATTAGCCGCTACAGCGCCGAGCTGGCGCATGCCGTAGCCGATCAACATAGCGACACTACCTTTATCATTTACCACGAAGACCAGTTGCAGTTCCTTCCGGTGGGCGCACCATCAATTACACTCCACTCGCCAACCTCATGGCGTGAACCCTTCAGTGCATTCTATCTCAATAAATATCGACCAGATATTGTCTTTTCACCTATGCAAACTATCGGCAGCCTAGGTCGACGCTTCAAGCTCATTTTGACGCTTCACGACATGATTTACTATCGCCATCGTACGCCACCTCGGAACCTACCATGGATTGTCCGCATAGCCTGGCGCCTTTACCATCTGAGTTACTGGCCACAACGCCTGACACTCAATGGCGCCGATGCTGTTGCGACAGTCAGTCGGACAAGCAAACATGATATCGAAGCCGCCAAGCTCACCAAGCGTCCAGTCACAGTACTACCCAACGCGCCCCAAAAGCTCGCTAAGCTAATCGAACCAAAAAAGACAGCTGACACCACGCCCACGGAACTAATCTACATGGGCTCATTCATGCCTTACAAAAACGTAGAAACGCTCATTGAAGGAATGGCATTTTTACCACCTAGCTACACACTCCATCTTCTCAGTCGCATCAAGCCGGATCGACAAGCAGAGCTAGAGCGCCATATCTCGAAAGGAACGAATGTCGTGTTTCACAATGGCGTCAGCGACACTGAGTACGCTGAACTGCTCGCCGACAACGCACTTCTTGTTACGGCTAGCTTTGATGAAGGGTACGGCCTTCCCATTGCCGAAGCACTTGCACTCGGCACGCCAGCCGTGGTCAGCGATCTCGCCATTTTCCACGAAGTGGCAGGGGAAGGTGCGCGCTATTTCAACCCTAACGACCCGCAATCATTCGCATCTCATGTCGCTGCTGCCTCAAGCCTAGCAGCGTACAAGCAGTTAAGTAGTAGCGGCGAGCAGCACATTGCGCAGTTCGCATGGACATCATCTGCTCGCACCCTTCTTGAGCTCTGTCGATCATTGACAAAATAATCGCTTGTTAGCATAATCACCCTCAGACCCTTAACAATACAACTACGAGAAGAATAGGAAATGTGGTGGAAGAACGGAAGCTGGGTCCGTCCTTGGTACGCTATTACAATCCAATTGAAAGTAGAGGTACGTACACACCTGAATATGTGCTCATTCCGGAAGATGCAAAAATCGGCCACGGTGTCGTCATTCATACTGGCGTTGTGCTGATGGAGCGGGTCGAAATTGGCGACGGCGTCATCATCAGGCGAGGAGCCAATATCGGTAGCGATGCTCGCATAGACTCATGGGTATCTATCGGTGCGTGTGTGCAAATCGGCAACGCAGTAACAATACGCGAAGGAGCAATAATCAACGACTGCGCCGTTGTCGAGCGTGGCACGCAAATTGGCTTCCGCGCACAGATACATCGATACGCTGCCATAGCCTGCAACGTCAAGATCGGAAACGACGCCATCATCAAGGGCGGCGCGCATATATACCCGCTTGTCGAGATCGGTGAAAATGTCACGATCGGGAAACAGAGCAGTATAAATGCAACGATCGGTGATTTCAGCGCAATTGGTGCAGGGATTTTCATCCACTACGCGTCGATAATCCCGCCGCACACGATTCTCGCTAGCTGTTCACCGAAGCCCTAGGCTTCAGAGGTCTCGCCTCGGTATCGAGAATCGCTTGGAAGAGCGCCACGACACCGGGGCGCTTTTTCATGGTCATAAGGTATAATCAAGAGAGTTATGGCAAAAAAACCAATCAAAAAGCCGAGTGTCATCACGAATCGCCGTGCTTCATTTGACTATGCACTTGACGATGAACTCGTTGTCGGCATCACTCTAACCGGCCCAGAAACGCGCGCCGCTCGCGATGGCCACGTTCAGCTCAAAGGATCATTCGTATCCATAAAAGGCAACGAACTCTGGCTCAATAACGCCAGCTTCAGTCTCAAGCTAAACGAACGCGGCCAAGTAGGAGCCCGGTCAATCGATACCCGTGCCCGAAAACTTCTCGCTCATCGCAAACAAATTGACGACCTCTATACACGAAAGCAAAGTGGCATGAGTATCGTGCCGCTTCGCCTGAAAACCGCCGGGCGTCACATTAAGCTAGTTATCGCACTCGGAAAAGGCAAGAAAACCTATGACAAGCGCGAGACAATCAAACGCCGCGACCAAGACCGCGATACACAGCGCACGCTCAAGCGGTATTAATAGCCGTCACGCTGTATAATAGACTCATGAAACTCTATTCTTGGAACGTTAATGGCATCCGCGCCGTCATCAACAAAGGCGCATTTCAAAGCTTTATTGAAAAAGAGCAGCCAGATATTCTGTGTCTTCAGGAGACCAAAGCCAAAGAAGGTCAGGCAGAGATCGACCTGCCAGATTACCACGAGTACTGGAATAGCGCCGATAAAGCAGGGTATAGCGGCACCGCAATCTTTAGTAAAATGAAGCCGCTTTCCGTCATCAACGGCTTCGCCGATGCAATTGCCGAAAAATACAACCTATCGGGCGACAGCTACGGCGACCCGACCAAGGAAGGGCGCGTTATCAGTGCCGAGTTTGACGCTTTTTGGGTGGTAACCGTCTACACTCCAAACTCAAAAGGTGATCTTAGCCGCCTTGCACTTCGCCACAAACAGTGGGACCCTGCGTTCCTCGAGCACGTTAAAGAACTTGAGAAATCAAAGCCAGTACTCTTTTGCGGCGACTTAAACGTGGCCCACAGCGAAATTGACCTCGCAAACCCAAAACCAAATGTCGGCAAGCATGGATTCACCAACGAAGAGCGTGCTGGTTTTGACGCCCTCGAGGCGGCCGGATTTAACGACACCTTCCGCACCAAATACCCCGAGCAAGAGGCTGCCTACACTTGGTGGACCCACTGGGCCAACGCTCGTGCCCGAAACGTCGGCTGGCGTATCGACTACTGGCTGGCAAGCAAGGGAATCGCCGACGCGGTAGTGGACGCAAAGATCCATCCCGACATCTTAGGATCGGACCACTGTCCAGTCAGTATAATAATTGACTTATAGATATTTTTGTTTTATAATAGAATAGATAGCTCATCGACAACAGAACGGAGATGGTCAAATTGACCACCGATACCTCAACTAAGCTCCACACCAACCACGACGGGTCGACGGTCGTAGTACCCGCTACTACCAACATAGGCGAACACGTCTACATTCACCCCAGTGTCATCCTGGGAGAAAACTGCAGTATCGGCGAAGGTAGCTCAATCGGCCGGGAGACGAAGGTCGCCAGAAGTGTCAAACTTGGCGCTAATGTCGAGCTCGGAGCCCGAGTCACCGTCGGCTATGAAGCCATCTTCGAAGACCTGGCTTGTGTCAGAGACGACGCAGAGGTTGGGGAAAGAGTCGAAATCGGCAACAATGCCGAGATCGGTCCGCACGCAGACATCGGAAGTCGTACCAGGATAGCAGGCACCACCCTGGTGTCCGCTCATTGGATCGTTCCGAGTGACTTCGTAGTCAACCCCGGTCCCGATAATCGGGCAGTTCTGATCAAGATGTAGTCCATCACACCCCGCCCAACGAAACGGAAATATCCCGTCTCGCGGCGGGGTATTTCTATTTTATTGGCAGAATGAAATTAAAGATTGTATAATTAGCATATTATGAAGCAGAAGTTTGCAGCATTCGATATCGACGGCACACTGTTTCGCAGCGGGCTTTACCGCGAGGTCTTCTACGAACTCTATAAAATGAATGTCCTCCCAAGCAATCTGGGCGAAGAAACGACACTCAAGCACCGAGAGTGGCGCCACCGCGTGCACGGTAACGCGTTTGAGGAATTTGAGCGCATCATGGTCGGCGGCCTGGACTCCTATCTACCGCAGCTTCGCATCAGCGACTATGACGAAGCCGTAAAGCGCGTACTCGACAAGAAAGCCGAGAACGTCTACGTATATACACGCGATCTCATCAAGCAACTTAAAGCCGACAACTACTTCATCATCGCCATTAGCGGCTCCCAGCAAGAGCTAGTTGAGCCGTTCGCGCAGCGGTATGGATTTGACGCCTGGATTGGACAGCAGTGGGAACGTGGTGACGAATTTTTTACCGGCAATGTCGTGAAAACCCACACAGGCAAAGACAAGATTATTCAGCGTCTTATCGAAGAACATGCGCTTACGCTTGAGGGCAGCTATGCCGTGGGCGACAGTAACGGCGATAGTGGTATGCTGAGTATAGTAGATAACCCGATTGCCTTTAATCCCACGCATGAGCTTCTCGAAAAAGCACTCGAGCAGGGCTGGAAAGTTGTGGTTGAACGTAAAAATACTAGCTATGAAATCATAAAGGACGAAAAGAGTGGACACCACATACTGGAAAAAACAAACCAACAATAAGCCACTCTTTCCAGATATCGAATGGAGCAAGCCTGAGCAGCGCTCACAAGCTGGCCGACTTGGCATTCTTGGTGGCAACAAACTCGGCTTTGCAGGCGTAGCCGAAGCCTATGGCGTTGCACTCCAGGCGGGTGTCGGGGAAGTGCGTGTACTATTGCCCGATGTTCTCAAAAAGACAATTCCGACCACCATCACCGACACACTTTTCGGCGCAACCAACCCATCGGGAAGCCTTGCGAAGGACGCGCGAGGTGAACTTGAGGCACTAGCCCAGTGGTCAAGTGGCGTCCTGATGATTGGCGATGCTGGTAGAAATAGCGAAACAGCTATTGCGTACGAGAATTTCCTCAAAGATTATAGCGGACCGCTCACAATTACTCGTGATGCGGTCGACCTGATCAAAAATAGCACTCAGACAATTGTCGATCGACCAGACACACTTCTTGTCGTTTCATTTGCACAGCTTCAAAAATTGTTTCAAGGTGTTTACTATCCAAAAATTCTCACGTTTAGCATGCAACTCGCTCAACTTGTTGATGCACTTCACAAATTCACCATTACCTACCCGATTACGATCCAGGTACTCCACAAAGAACACATCATTATTGCAAGCGGCGGGGAAGTCGTCACAAGTGAATGGGACAGCCCAATGGCAATATGGCGCGGCCACACCGCAGCTCGAGCCGCGAGCTATTGGCTCTGGCACCCAGCGAGACCACTCGAGGCGGTAACCGCCAGCCTGATCGTGCATGCATAGAAGCATTGCTTTTTCCAAAAAATAGTTTATAATTAATATCCACATGAACGCCGAGACATTCAGCAGCGCTTACGAGCGCGAACCCGCCCGGATTGAACGTCCTCTCAGCCCTGAGCAGGAGCGCTTGCTCGAGCGACCAGACGCCTGGTCAAAAGCGTTCGGCTATATACTTCATGACTACCTCGCGACAGGCGTATCACCAGTCTCGGAAACCGATTTCAAAAAAGCATCAACGGATTACGAACATTGGTTCAACACAGATTTCGGCACCCTCTACACCGAAGCTCAAGCCGAAGCCGAAAAAAGCAACACGAAGGAGTCGTACAGTCTAGTCAACCATCTTAACTTTCACACCATCAACCGCGTCATGCTCCCGCTATGGTCAGATACGCTTTTTAGCGAGAGTGGTATGCAGGCGCCTCACGTCAAAGAAGCACAGGCTGTTCTCTCGTACTTCAGTCTGCACCACATGAAAGATAGAGAAGCCCGCATAAAGAACGGCACCTATTTCGACCCTCAGTTTGCCTATCACCGAGCAACGAGCAGCGGCATTTTGAATGAATACGACACCGCCGTCACGCTACTCAACATCTCACTCAAAGACCCAGATGTCGCCATACTCCCAGCCCCGATACAATTCGAGAGTCAAAATCAAAGCTCACTTAATCTCAATAGCGACTTTATCGCCATTCGAAAGTCGAGCAGGCAAGCACGCGGCATCCAAGCCAAAGCAAGACGCACTGACGTAAGCTACCGTGACTATAACCCCGACTACGTAACAATGATTGATGGTATTGACGACCTAGGCAATAGTCGCGCCGTGCGACTGAACCCTCGTCACTCGCGACAATCTGTCGTTGCGTGGCCAGGTCTCATTTCGGCTGAATACTTAAAGTCCATCAAGCCTGACACTCTCAAAAACCTCAACAAAAAAGCAATCCTTCAAAGTAAGTTTCAGGCGCATGCACTTTCTCGCTCAACAAAACCATACATAGCAACCGCTACCAGTCGGGTCAGCGAACGAGTACTGCGCGATCTTGAGCGACAAGTCACACCACTTGTTAACACGATTGAATTAAAATAAGCCTCCGAAAGGAAGCTTATTTTGGTACCGCGAGCCGGACTTGAACCGGCACGAGCTAATGCTCACCAGATTTTGAGTCTAGCGTGTCTACCGATTCCACCACCGCGGCAGATGGTCTTAGCAGATGCTACCAATGTATTGTACAATAGATCTCAGTAGGAATCTATATATGAGACCAGATGAAAACGACGATACAAGGCGAGTGGGCACGCCGCTGATACCGCAGCGATCGCTTTTGCATACCCCAATCGAGCGGCAAAATACCGAACGTGCCTCGGCCCAACAGGCCGCCGCTCAAATCGTTCGTGATCAAATCAATTCTATTTACGGTAGCGACGCGGCCGCACAATCCGCTCCCGCTCCTCAACAAACTGAGCAGCCATTCCAGCAAGCACTTACCATCAGTAATCCGTATGAGCGTACTCATACACCCACCCCCGAACCACAAGCGGAGCAATGGAAACAGTACCACAGCGCCTGGCAAGATTATTATCAAAAATATTACGAGCGTTACTACGCTGGTCAAATCCACCAGGCGAGGCAAGCACTCGATACACCAAAACCATCCCAGGAGGCGCCACAGTCAGTCATCACCGGATCTAGCGAGTCGCCAAAAGACCTCACAAAACAAGAAGCGCTCAATGATCTTCGCAGCAAGCTACGCCAGCAAGTAGCTGAATCTGCCGGCAAGATTCGAAAAAGTCGTCATTTCGTTCCTATTTCAGCAGCCGCACTCGTTGCATTGGTGTTTGTATTTTTACAGTACAACCAAGTGCTGTTTGCCAATGTTCAGGCCTATGTCGTACCAGGAAACATCGACCCGCAAAACATCATCGTGGACCCGACAGTAGAAACCAACGTTGGACCCGAGTCCAAGCTCATCATTCCAAAGATAAACGTTGAAGCACCGATTGCATTTGGTGTAAGCAACGACTACGACTCACAAATGAAAGCCATGGAAACGGGTGTGGCTCATTTTAGTATCCCCGGAGCAAGTAGTGTACCCGGCCAAACAGGCAACACCGTGCTAGCCGGACACTCGAGTAACGACGCTTTTGTGAATGGAGATTATAAGTTTATTTTTGCGCAGAACGAAAAGCTACAAACGGGCGACACTATTTATGTCAATTACCAAAGCAAGCGTTACGCCTATAAAATCACTACTAAAGAGGTTGTGATGCCCGAAGAAGTAAGCAAACTCGTCTACCCAACAGACAAGCCAGTACTGACACTCGTCAGCTGCGTGCCACTTGGTACAGCGCTTAAACGTCTTCTTATAACCGCAGAACAAGTTAGCCCCGACCCAATAGCCGCAACCACAGCCCCTACGGCCGACGATGCACCAAAGGTTGTGAGCATACCGGGTAGTGAACCGACATTCTTCGAGCGTCTCTTTGGCGGCGGTCGCTAATGTCGCCACCCCTTGATGACAATGCGAGAAAGTTTGTTGTTGGGGCAATTGATCGTACTTTTTTAAAAGATCATGACGCATCTTCTTTCACGCTCATTGCCGATTGGCTCGAAACAGACGAAGATAGCGAGAAAAAGCTTGTCTATAAAGAATTTGACAATGGCGATATTCAAATTTTACTCATATCCAAGCTAACCACCGACGATGGAAAAAGGACGTCAGTCAAGGAGAAGATCACCAAAGAGGCATACGAAGAACTCCTTAATTTGTCAGTTCTACATCTTGAAAAGAAGCGTCATGAATTTGAATATGCTCAAAACAATATATCTTTCTCTATGAAATTCGATGCATTTGCCAAAGGCGAGCTGTACATTCTAGAAGTAGACGCTCCAAGTGAAGATGAGCGAAACGCATTCAACCTCGGTGATTTTCCATTCAAACTAACAGAAGTAACCGGAAATATGAGCTACTACGGATACCGAGTAGCCGATATTCTATAAGTGATCTTGGTGAAGATTTTTTATCTGGTATAAAGATTACTGCAAGATCATCCGCACGCGCTGCAGCTGATAGCCACTGTCGGTCTTGCCGATAGAGTAGAGATATCTATTATTCTGGCTAAATGTCGCATCAAACCCAGTTGCGACCGCGCCCATGTCATATTCATTTGAGCCATCGTATTCACGTAGCACGAGTTTACCCGATCGATCAGACCAGGCATAAAAATCATCAAGCCATTGCAACTGAGTAGCTGCGCCTTCGCCCGCAAGCGTCGCTTCTGCCGGTAGTGACATTCGCTCAATGTCATACGACACAAAACGGTCTCCTGCTTGAGCAATGACAAAACGACCGTTATGGCTAATGGTCAGCCACTCAACGGGCCGAGAAAAGGTGAACGAAGCAAACTGGCTCAATGTATCGTTTGTAGCGTCAGTTGATGATGGATACGTACCCCTAAGGATATCAACTTTGCCTCCGAGCGATATGGCAACGTAATCTTCATTGAAGTAGCGGCTCGTTGCAATATGGAGCGGTTCGGCATCGCTCGTTACGACAGTCCGCAGAACATGCGGGAGCTTGTCACCCTCGCGCACCACACCTACAGATTGCTGATGTGTATCGGCAAGCGGTTGTGATACATATGCAATGATGTCGCTGCCATAAAGATCAAATGAAGCCACCTTAGAGGCGAGAGGACGCGAGATCGTTCCGCCCGCTACGTCGATCTTACGAACATCACCAGCTGAAAGTACGTAGAGCTGGCTGCCACTGGTACCCGAAAACTGCGCGCTATCGATAGCGATATTAAGACTCTTAGTTATATTGGTAGTCCTTGCTGCATCTTCAGTATCAAGCACGAGCCACTCTGTCGAATCATTGAATGAATGAGTAAGAAGAACGTAGCGCCCACCCTGATCCCATTCGACCAAGCCGAAGCGATGCGTGACATCTGGTGTCGCTGCCTCACTGTAAACTTCGGCTGGGAGGGAAAGCATGCGCTGCCTGATCGATTGTTCATTTTGTAAATCAGCCAATACAAAGGTCGAAGCACCTGGCGTCGTTTGTAGCAGAATTGACCGCTTCGATGGCGAGGCAAGTGAGTCCGATAACTCGTTGAAGGACGCAACACTTCTGATGGTACGGTCTTTTGGAATAAGCCGTGCGTATGTCAAGGCAGTGAGCGTACCCGGTTGAATTTCGAGGCTTTTGCGCCACGTCTCATAACCATCACGCCACATGACAAACTCATGAGATCCGGGAAGGACGCTTGTTTTCGTAGTCGTCTTAGCACTCAGCGCCTTGCCATCAACTTCAACCGTCGCGCCACTAGGAAGTGTTTCAAATTGCACCAAACCAGTTTGCTCGATCCGCCCATCTTTACCGTTGAATTGATAGCCGAGAATAACCGAAATAAGAACAACGACAAGCAGCACAACAGATAGAGTCATGAGCGTCGAAATAAGTATGCGAGTTGTGAGCTGTTTGCGCTTTGAAGGTGGGTGATACATCGTGTGTATTATTATACCATCGGCAGGGCAAGCGAAATGAAAGATTGCTGCCAATTATGCCCGCTCCGAGCAGTACCCGAAAACTACCACCTTTATATAGCACTAGCGGTATGGCGAATGCAAACAGCAATCAGATTATAAAAACTATTGCATAATTTGCTTTTTCTCCCTAAGATAGAAAATAACAACGCGTGAGCATAAGCAATACGTTGACTATGGTAGATAGATAGCACACGCGGAAAAAACGGAGTATAAGGATGAGCGAAAAACACACAATTACTATTAATGGACGACAATACGATGCCGTTACAGGACTTGCGCTTGATGGCATCGCAAAACCCGTAACCGCACCTGTGGCTACGGCTGCAAAAACGGTTGCGACCGCTTCGCATCATGTCCACCGCAGTACGCAACGCTCACAAACACTTAATCGACAGACTATTCAAAAACCCGTTGCCAAAACGCAACCAACTCTACAAAAGCGTGCACCTCAGCAGATTGCGCGCAGTCAAGCTATCTCAAAATTCGCACCGCACCCAACTATCAAAAAGCAGCCTCGCATGAGCGATATTGCCCCAGCCGCTATTCATCCAGCCGTCGCCAAGGCACACGCCGCTCGCGCTACTCAGGTTCAGAAACCTGCCGCCCACCACGTTCAGCCCGCTCAACCGACTCAGCCGACTCAGCCGGCTCAGCCAAAACCATCGCAGGCTATCAAGAATGAGGCTATCAGTGCCGCACTCGAAAAGGCACCACTTACACATAAGGAAGCAAAAAAGAAATCGCTTCTCTCACGTCACCCACGCCTACTCAATATCGCCAGTGCCAGCCTCGCACTCGTTCTCCTTGGCGGTTACTTCACCTACATCAACCTGCCAAGCCTATCTGTCCGTGTAGCTGCAGCACAAGCTGGAATTAATGCTTCATATCCGGAATATCACCCAGACGGGTACAGCCTTAATGGTGCCGTTGCCTACAAAGAAGGTGAAGTAAGTATGAAGTTTGCTGCCAATGGCGGTCCACAAAACTTCACTATCACACAGACAAAAAGCAGTTATGACTCCGAAGCCGTGCTCGACAACTACGTCAAGCCAAAAGTAGGCGAGAACTACATTCCATTCACAGAGCGCGGCCTCAAAATTTACGCATACGGTGGCAATGCAGCCTGGGTAAATGGCGGCATTCTCTACACAATTGATGGCGACGCGCCACTATCGAACAGCCAGATCGGCAATATTGCCAAAAGCCTCTAGTCACCTCGAGTAGCGGGCTAATAAATGGTACAATAGAAAGTACTATGACATCTATCCGTACTCGTTTTGCCCCAAGTCCAACAGGTTATATTCATGTTGGCAATGTTCGTGCCGCACTCTTTCCCTGGCTTCTTGCCAAGCAACAAGAAGGAGCATTTGTTCTACGCATAGAAGATACCGACCAAGCACGTCTTGTTGAAGGGGCGCAAGATCTTATTCTTGACACGCTTGAGTGGCTCGGCATCGACTGGGACGAAGGGCCACGTAAAGGTGGCGACTTTGGACCCTATATCCAAACCGAACGCCGCGAGCACTACTTGAAATGGGCGCAAAAGCTTATCGACAAAGGACTCGCATACGCCGATCCATACACACCCGAAGAGGTGACTGCATTTCGCGACCAGGCAAAGGCCGAAAAGCGTGCATTTCTATACCGCGACCATCGCCCGGAGAATCCACCAGTCTGGGACGGCTCACAGGCGCTTCGCTTCAAGGTTCCTGAAATTAAACGCTATACCTGGAATGATCCGGTTATGGGTGAATTATCAGCCGGCCCAGAGGCGCTCGACGACTTTATCCTTGTAAAAAGCGATGGACTTCCTACCTATAACTTTGCCCATATTGTTGATGACTACGAAATGGGGATCACCCATGTTATTCGCGGCCTCGAATATATTTCATCTATTCCAAAATACCTATCGCTCTACGACGCCCTTGAAATCGAGTGGCCCGTACTTGCATGCTTGCCGCATATTATGGCTCCCGATGGTAAAAAGAAGCTTGGCAAACGAGATGGCGCAAAGAGCGTGCAAGAATACAAAGATCAAGGAATCCTCCCCGAAGCAATGCTCAACTTCCTTGCAAGCATGGGCTGGAATGATGGCACTGAACAGGAAATATTCACCCGAAGCGAGCTCATAGAAAAGTTTAGTCTCGAGCGTGTTCAACGCAGCGGCGCTCGATTCGACGAGCAGCGCCTACTATGGCTGAACGGTCAGCACATTCGCTTACTCGATCTTAACGACCTCTACGAACGTGTCGCCGATTTCTGGCCAGCATCAGCAGCCGGCGTGAATCAAGAGAAAAAGATGCAGATCCTTATTCTCGTACAAGACCGCCTCAAGACCCTACTTGACCTCCCGCTACTTACAGAATACTTTTTCGCAGAGCCAACTCCAGACTGGCAAATGGTCGACGACAACAAACAGCTTAAAAAACTTGAGCGACAAGAACTTATAGCACTACTTGAAGCAACCAAACAAGCGCTCTCTATGAGTGAGTTTGACGCGACTTCCATTCAAAATACGCTCAACAGCCTACTCGAGACAACCGGTCAAAAGCCAGGCATCCTCTTTAGCCTTATTCGTCTTGCTGTTTCATGGGCACCTTTCAGTCCAGCGCTTAACGATACACTCGCCGCGCTTGGCAAAGAGACAGCGATACGCCGACTCGATACAGCCATTGCCACAGGGAAGTAAATGCCAGACACATCCTCCGACAAAGAATCGCTACAGCTACTATGGGACTACATGTCGGTCGAAGCACCACTACAGTCGGCCGATGCTATTGTAGTAGGCGGCTGTAAAAACATTGAGCTAGCGCGCTACGCCGCAAAATTGTACCACGAAAAATATGCGCCGCTCATCGTGTTTTCCGGCCACGCGCAGCCAGGTATGAGTACGACTGAGGCCGACCTCCTTGCTGAGACCGCACTCAGTGCCGGCGTTCCCGAATCGGCCATCTTGCGCGAGCATAACGCAACGAACACAGGTCAAAACATTACACTTTCGGCAAAGATCCTAAAGGAACAGTGGATAACACCGGCGAGCGTTATACTTATCCATCAGCCTTTTATGTCACGCCGTTTCCTTGCAACCGCCGAGGCCCAATGGCCCAATCCGCAGCCCAAATTCGTTGCCCGACACGAGGAGACTTCGCTTGAGGCCTATTCACTAAAACATGGCCGCGAACAAACCGCCCATAGGACACTTGAGAGCTTTCGGCGCATGGAAGCGTATGCCAGCCATGGATTTCAGTCAGCACATACTGTCCCGCAATACGTAAAAGACGCGTACGAAACGCTCGTCTCGCGTAACTACCAAATCCACTAAAATACCTCTTTGTATCTGCTATAATAGCCGTAAGCATGAACGCAATAAACTCAAAACCGAAACTATGGGTGCATCTTAAACAGTGGGTGAGCACACACCGCACCCTTAGCCTTGTTATTGCCGGGCTCATTCTTATCCTGGCCGCTGGTATCACCACATACGCTATACTCAATCAAAAGCCAACTACCGTCACCAATGTGCCCGCCGCCAAACCGCAGCCAAAACCCGAGGCACCGAAGTACTACTCGCCACTCACGGGCTTATTAGTAAAAAATGAAGCCGCCACAAAACAGACCGTCTCCGCCATTATCATTGAAAATAGTCCCGATGCGCGTCCGCAATCCGGGCTCAAACAATCGGGTGTTGTGTATGAGGCTATCGCCGAAGGCGGAATTACACGCTTTTTGACCCTCCACCAGCAGGATAAGCCACGAATTATCGGACCGGTGCGTAGCCTCCGACCATACTACGTTGACTGGTTGGCCGCATACGATGCCAGCGTGGTTCACGTCGGCGGGAGCCCTGCCGCACTCAGTGAAGTACGCAACGGTAGCTATCGTGACATCGATCAATTCTTCAATGCCAGCAGCTATTGGCGCGCGACAGATCGCTATGCTCCACACAATGTCTATACTAGCTTCGATAAACTAGACGCCCTCAATGCACAAAAAGGCTTCACGGAATCTCACTTTACTGGCTTTACGCGCATCGACGGCAAGCCTAGTGAAACCCCAGATGCAACCTCTGTCGCCATAAACATCAGTAGCGCACTCTACAACACTGCGTATACATACGATAAAGAATCAAACGCCTACCTTCGTTCGCAAGGCGGCGCGCCTCACCTCGACCGCGAAGATGGACAAATCAGGCCAGCTGTTGTCATCGCCATGAAAGTACAAATGAATCACGTCATGGAAGATGGCTATCGTGAAAGTATCGCCACTATTGGCAGCGGGGAAGCTATCATATTCCAAAACGGCACAGCACAGACGGTCACTTGGACGAAGAAAGATAAAAAGAGTCAAATCACGTTCCAAGATGCCGAAGGCAAAGACGTGCCACTTGTGCGCGGCCAGGCTTGGATTGCTGCGGTACCGAACGGCTCAGGGAGTGTCTCATGGAAGTAAAAGGCACGAGCAGAGAAGCAACCAATGTAAAACCCCATCTTATCCGTGAATATTGGCCGCGTTTTCGCAAGCGATCTATTATCCTTACTGTAACTATGCAGATCGTCACCACGTTTGTCGTCGGTGGCGCACTTGTCATCACCGGCATTTTCGATTTATCCAATCTCGCGTTCATCGTGACGCTCCTTACTATTTGCGCGGCATCAATCGGCGTCAACCTTATTCTTGTTTCGCTCGTAACCGAACCGACCAGAAATCTCATGAACGCCCTTACGCATAGTGCCGGGGAGCCAACTATAACAACCCCACCGAACCCGAACGCAAGACAATTCGCAAAATCAGGATTCCGCGAAGCCCTCCAGACCATTTACTCACTAGGCGGCGCGACATCAGAGCAAAGCAAAACTGTCGCGGCATCATCAGATGACCTTGTGGCACGCGCACTTGATAATACGTCATGTGGATTTGTCGCCCTCGATAAAGATCGCAATATCATATACAGCAACAAGGCAGCTCCAATTCATAGTGATATCGATGGCAAGACCGTACTTGATCTTGTATTTAGTGACCATGAAAACTTAAACAAATGGCTGGATGAATGCGAAGAATCCGCTGTTCACGCTGAAAAAACATGGGCACGTATTGCCGACAAACTCCCGGGCGAAGAAGGCCGACGCATGTATGATGTCGTTGCTACTTACCAAAAGGGCAGCAAGGCCGAAACTGTACTCTCGCTCTTCAACCGTACCGATCAATATATCCCCGAAGAAGATGATCTGGATTTCATCGCATTCGCCGCACATGAACTTCGCGGACCAATCACCGTTATCCGCGGTTACCTCGACGTACTTGAAGACGAACTACAGCCTGTTCTTCAAAACGACCAGTCCGAGTTACTCAAGCGCCTCGTCGTTTCTGCCAACCGGCTTTCGAGCTACATCAACAACATTCTCAACGCGTCGCGCTTTGATCGCCGCCATTTAAATGTTCACCTAAAAGAAGAGTCGATTGCAAACATCTACGATACAATCAAAGACGACATGCAGCTGCGTGCTTCAGCACAAAACCGCATCCTTGGCGTTGCGATTGCAACCGACCTGCCAACTGTTGCCGCCGACCGCGGTAGTATCGGCGAAGTACTAGGCAACCTCATCGACAACGCGATCAAGTATAGTAATGAAGGTGGCGTCGTAAATGTTACCGCAGCCGCAAAGGGTGACTTTGTCGAAGTGTCCATCGAAGATCACGGCATAGGCATGCCTGGCAATGTCGTCAGTAGCTTATTCCATAAATTTTACCGCTCGCACCGATCACGAGAAACCGTTGCCGGTACAGGTATTGGCCTGTACATTACGAAAGCATTCGTTGAATCGCACGGCGGACACATCAGCGTACGTAGCGTCGAGAACGAAGGCTCCGTCTTCACATTTAGCCTGCCTATTTACGCAACCGTCGCGGATAAACTAAAAGCAAATAATAACAGCAATGAGAGTCTGATCGAATCAAGTAGCGGCTGGATCAAAAATCATTCAATGTATCGAGGATAATCATGGCAATAAAGACAATCTTATGTATCGAAGACGACCGTTTTATCGGTGAAATGTACGTTCGCAGCTTGCAGCGCGCTGGCTACGAGGTCGACTGGATGGTTGACGGTAACGATGGGCTCATCGCGGCTCGCAACAAGTCCTACGACCTTATCTTACTCGATGTGATGCTGCCGGAACGGCGGGGAACAGAGATCCTTGACGCCCTGCGAAATGATAAGGAAGACCTTATTCCAAACTCAAAAGTAATCGTCATGACCAACTTCGAACAAGATGACGAGTCGCGCATGGCTATGCAATACCGCGCCGACGGTTACCTGATCAAAGCCGAAATCACTCCAAGAAAACTCCTTGCTATCATCGAGAATTTGGGCCAAGCAAGCTAGACAGCGCCACGCTTTATTGCTATAATCGTCCGAGTTAAGCCAAGTCTTACACCAAAGAATTGGTCCCGTCGTCTAACGGTTAGGACATCAGGTTCTCATCCTGGCAATCGGAGTTCGATTCTCCGCGGGATCACCA
>CAMPKW010000021.1 GCA_946887425.1 uncultured Candidatus Saccharibacteria bacterium
ATGTATCTTGCGGATATCATGACCGTACCTCCAAGCCTGGCAGGCCTACCGGCAATCAGTGTGCCAGCGGGTGTTACGGAGGCTGGTCTACCAGTCGGCGTGCAGCTGGTCGGACAGCGCAAATCGGACGCTCAGCTGCTTGCGCTAGCTGCTTCGTTGGAGGGTAGTAAGTAATGGATGGATCAGTTATTTTCTTCTTTGCGGCTATTCTTATCGTTGCTGGCCTGCTGCTTGCTGTAATTACCCTGACTAAAAAAGGCGTAGCTCAGCTTGATGTCGACAAGTATCGCGTCAAGTGGATGGCGATTGAACAGCAGCTGCAGCGTGATCACGAAGCAAGCTACCATATGACTATTCTGAATGCCGATAAGCTACTCGATCTTGCATTAAAGGAGCGAGGAATTAAAGGCGAGACGATGGGTGAGCGGATGAAGAACGCTAAAGACACTTGGCAGAATGCCAATGCGGTATGGAGCGCGCATAAGCTTCGCAACCAGATCGCCCACGAAGCGGATGTGCGCATAGGATATGACGACGCCCGCCGTGCATTAGCTGGATTTAAACAAGCCCTTAAAGATGTAGGAGCAATCTGATGGTACGTGATGAAATTTTAGACAACTATGAAATGACAATCGGTATTGAATGTCACGTTCAGCTTGCGACTGCTACGAAGTTATTCAGTGGCGCTGATAATGATGCCCGCGATAAGTCACCTAATAGTGTCGTGAGTCCAATTGATTTCGGTCTTCCTGGAATGCTGCCGGTGCTCAATCGTGAGGCTGTGAACCTTGCTATTAAAGCGGGCAAGGCGCTTAACGCGCCGATTGCACACGTGAGTCGATTTGATCGCAAGCATTACTTTTACCCAGACCTTCCAAAAGGCTATCAGACAACGCAAATGTACGAGCCTATTATTCAGGCCGGTTATATTGATGCGCCACTTGAAGATGGTACGACCGTTCGTGTTCGTATCCATCATGCGCATATGGAAGAGGACGCTGGAAAATTAACTCACTACGACGGTCATACGCTTGTCGATCTGAATCGAGCGGGCACCCCACTTATCGAAATCGTGTCAGAGCCAGATATTCATTCGGCGGCGGCCGCCAAGGCATATGCAAGCGAACTGTATCGGCTCATGACGTATGCCGGCGTCACGCATGGTGATCTGTACCACGGTAATATGCGTTTTGACGTCAACCTGTCGGTTGCATTAAAAGGCTCGACTGAACTTGGGACACGTGCTGAGGTGAAGAACCTTAACTCATTCCGCAGTGTTGAAAAGGCTGCAGAGTATGAGTTCCGTCGCCAAGTGGAACGACTTGAAAAAGGCGAGCGAGTCGTGCAAGAAACGCGCGGCTGGGACGATACTAAGCTCATTACGACGAGCCAACGTTCAAAAGAGGATGCACAGGATTATCGCTATATGCCCGACGCTGACATTCCACCGATCGTTCTTACGGCGGAGCAGATCGCTGAGGTTCAGGCGACTGTACCGAACTTGCCATCATTTTATCGTGAGGCATGGAAAGAGATTGGATTTGATGAAACGGTTATCAATGCATTACTAGCAAGTCGTTCGATGGCCGAACTTGTGCAGCGTATCTTTGATCAAGGTGGCGCAAGTGCGGCGCGTCGCGTCGGTTTGTGGTTTCTGGTGACAATCGCTGAAAATGCTCAGGATGATCCAGGTGTGCAGCAGAATAACGTTGCTGTTCCTGACGAATATTTCATCCAACTCGCAACCATGGTCGACGACAATAAGCTTAGCTCGACAGCGGCAAAGGAAGTATTCCTTGATATGCTTAAATCCTCGGAAGCGCCGCAGGCAATCGCTGAGCGTAAAGATCTACTCCAGGTAAGCGATGAAAGTGCAATCGCCGCCATTGTCGATGAAGTGCTTGCTGATCCTGCGAGCGCAAAAGCGATTGAGGATATTAAGAGCGGTAACGATAAAGTCATTGGATTTCTTGTCGGTCAGATTATGAAAAAATCTCAAGGCAAAGCAAACCCAGCGCTGGCACAGAAACTAATCCGCGAAAGATTGTAGTTGCCGTGAGCGTATGCGTTATCTATGGGCCTGTCGCTTCGGGTAAATTGACGACAGCCAGGGCGTTCGCCGAGCAAACGGGCTACAAGCTCTTTCACAATCATCTTGTACAGGATATTCTTGTCGAGCTCTTCCCTTATGAGCGTGAGGAGTTGCGCGAAGCACGAGCTCTGCTCAGTCGTAAGATCCGCAAAGATATAATTTCTGCTATTTTGTCGAGTGGTACGAATGTTGTTATGACGATGAACTACGGAGGGGCAGGTGGGCCTGATTTGATGCGTTACATAGTTAGTGAAGCAAAGAAGTATGAGCGGGCGCTGTATGTCGTTCATTTAGTGCCAACTCGCGAAGAGCTGGATCGTCGCGTCATTGACCCTTCACGCCAAGCGTATGCGAAGGCTAATTCTACAGAGACTCTTGCCAAGTTGCTCAATAGCGAGGGCTATGGATACGACGTTTTCCCCGATTTTACGCACTTAGAAATAGACAATACGGAAGTTCCGGCAGAAAAAACCGCACGAGAGATTATCAAGCATTACAATATTTCCATAGGTTAGTATGATGCGCGGACTATAGTGTCGGAATTTAATAGAAGTATCTATAAGCGGTAGTTGCTATTGCCTTCGAGGTTGATGAATATGGCGCCGACTTTGCAGAGTATCTGAAAAATCGTTTATAATATAAGTACAACTAACCACTAAGGAGGTAGTATGGGTTGGATAGCAAGGCGTAGTATATGAGTGGCGCGGCTGAGATTCTCGTTATCATCTTGTCGGTAGTGCTAGCGATTTTTCTCATCCTGGCAATCATTCTTATCGTGTTGCTTATAAAGGTAACTCGACAGATCAAAAAAGTTGCCGACACGGCTGGGCGAACGGCAAATAGTGTTGAGTCGGCTGTTGCTGGGTTTGCAAAAGTAACATCATCGGCGTTTATTATGAAGCTTATCAAAAAGCAGTTTAGTAAGTATAAGAATCGAAAATAAAGGAGAATCATATGACAAAAGGTAAATTTGTTCTCGGTGCACTTATTGGCGCAGCAGCTGGTGTTGTTGCAGGAATGCTTACAGCTCCAAAAAGTGGTAAAGAGACGCGAGCTGAACTTAAATCAAAAGCACATGATCTACGTGATCAAGCGGATGAAGCTGCCTTGGCCGCTAAAGCGAAGGCCAATAATGCTGCTGAAGATGCAAAGTACAAAGCAGAAGATCTTCGCGAGCGGACCGAGCATGCTATCGAGGGTGCGAAGAGAGGTTTTCGCGAAAATAAATAGTAGGCTGTTTGCCTGAATGATGATGATTGTGGCACACTGATATAAGCAGTGTGCCACTTATGTAAACAAAGGGAATGATGTGAATAAGAAAAGTATCGTCAAAAAAGTTATCGACAAGACCAAGGAAGACAACGAACGGGGGGCTCGTCATGATCTTATAGAAGAGCTCTTTTATGATTTTCACCAAAGCCGTAAGCAGGTCTATTTGACTAATTTTATTCGTGGATTATTTTTTGGGTTCGGTAGTGTACTTGGCGGTACGATTTTGGTGGCAATCTCAGTTTGGATTTTAAGTCAGTTTGTTGACTGGCCTGGCATTGGTGATTCTCTGGAAGGTGTACGGGATACACTCCAGTCTCGGCCGCGCTAATTTTACTACAATTACTACAGACAATATGGGGTAAGATTCGTTATACTAGAAAGTACTTATGGGGGTAGAAACTGTATCACAGCCGACAGGAACGGCGCAACTTCAGGCGTCGGACTATGTCCATTTACATAATCATACCCATCACAGTCTACTTGATGGTTTGACAAAGATACCCGATCTCGTTCGCACTGTTAAGGAACTTGGCATGGAGGCCACAGCAATTACCGATCATGGTACCATGAGCGGATCCATTGAATTTTATAAAGCCGCACAAGAGGGTGGCGTGAAGCCGATTCTCGGTATGGAGGCCTATGTGGCGGCACGATCTCGCCATGACCGGGATCCTCAGAAGGACAAGGCACGTTATCACTTGATCATCTTGGCTATGAACGACCAGGGATACCGTAATCTCATGAAGCTATCGACGCAGGCGAATCTTGAGGGCATGTACTATAAGCCGCGTATCGATCACGAGCTGCTCGAGCAGTACAATGAAGGCCTGATTATTTTATCTGCCTGTGCGAGTGGTGAGGTTGGTGAGAATTTGCGTTCAGACAACTACGAAGAAGCCAAGCGAGTTGCGAGTTGGTATAAGTCGGTATTTGGTGATCGATACTATCTGGAGCTGCAAGATCATGGTCATCCTGATTGTCCTGCTAAATGGGACGTACAGGTAAAGATCAATGAGTACCTCCATCGCATGTCCGAAGAACTTGATATTCCGTGCGTTGTCACGAGTGATGGTCACTATTTGAGCCATGATGATCAGGATGCTCATGAGATTCTGCTATGCGTAGGCACCGGGTCCTTCCTGAGCGATGAAAAGCGCATGAGCCTAAAAGATTTCGAGCTACATGTGACGGATCCTCGCGACATTATTGGCCGATGGGAAAAGACAAATCCTGAAGCGGTTCGCAATACGAAACGCATTGCCGATCGCTGCCACGTTGAGATTGAACTCGGCAAAATCTTAATTCCTGAATTTCCCGTACCAGAGGGTATGACGGAAAAGTCTTATCTTGACCATCTTGTGTATCAGGGTATGGCGTTTCGTTACCTGGGAATTCCATGGGACGAAGCGGGCGAAATGGGCAATGATGCTATTCGTGAAAAGCTGACAGCGGATCAGATTGAACGACTTGATATGGAATTTGGCGTGCTTGATCGCATGGGGTATAACGGATATTTCCTGATCGTGCAAGACTTTATCAACTGGGGTAAGTCGCAAGGTATTATTTTTGGTCCGGGGCGTGGTTCGGCGGCTGGATCAATTATCGCTTTTGCACTCAGGATCACCGATCTTGACCCACTTAAATATGATCTTCTCTTCGAGCGTTTCTTAAACCCGGATCGTATTTCGATGCCAGATATCGATATCGACATTCAAGATACTCGCCGCGGCGAGGTGATCGAGTATTGTGCCGAAAAGTACGGCCGCGACCGAGTTACGAATATTGGTACGTTCGGCACGATGGCAGCTCGTGCAGCTGTGCGCGATGTGGCACGCGTATTGCAGGTGCCGTATGCCGAAGCCGATCGCTTGTCTAAAATGATTCCACCGCCAGCCCAGGGTCGACATATTCCGCTGGCAATTAGCGTGAAAGAAGACGCTGATCTTAAAAAAGAATACGAATCAAACCCCACCTCAAAGCAGGTGCTCGATTTCGCCATGCGCCTTGAAGGTACAATGCGTTCACATGGTGTGCATGCGGCTGGTGTCGTCATTGCGCCCGAGGCGGTTGTTAACTATGTGCCGCTTGAGATGGCGCAAAAAGGCGTCGTAGCCACGCAGTTCCCGATGGGGCCAGTGGAAGAGCTGGGGCTGCTCAAGATGGACTTTTTGGGGCTGTCCAACCTTACGATTATCAATAATGCGCTTCGTATCATTAAGAAGGTATACAAAGACGAGATTGATCTGTCGAAGATCCCGCTTGATGATGTGAAGACATACGAGCTATTTCAGCGCGGTGACACGACTGGCGTGTTCCAGCTTGAATCTGCTGGTATGAAGCGCTACCTTCGTGAACTCAAGCCAACTGTATTTGAGGATATTATCGCTATGGTGGCACTTTATCGTCCTGGTCCGATGCAGTTTATTGATAGCTTTATTAAGCGTAAGCATGGCCAGGAAGAGATCACCTATCTTGATAAGGGTATGGAGAATTCTCTCAAGAGTACGTATGGTATTTTGGTGTACCAAGAACAGTTTATGCAGATTTCCAAGGAATGGTCCGGGTTTACCGGTGGTCAGGCGGATACGCTTCGTAAGGCCGTGGGTAAGAAAAAGATTGACCTGATGCGTAAGGTGAAGGTTGATTTTGTGGAAGGTGCTATTAAGACGAGTGGCGCCAAAAAAGAAGTTGCAGAAAAGTTCTGGGACCAGCTGGAAGAATTTGCGAATTACTGTTTCAATAAGTCACACGCCGCATGCTACGGCCTGGTTTCTTACTGGACGGCATATTTGAAGGCACATTATCCAGACGCGTTTATGGCCGCTCTCATGACCAGTGATCAAGACGATATCGAGCGCCTAGCGATTGAGATTACCGAATGTAAGCACATGGGTATTACAGTACTTTCGCCAGACGTGAATGAATCGTTCGTTGAATTTGCAATCGTGCCGAATGAAAATACGATTCGCTTCGGTATGGCGGCTATTAAGGGTGTTGGTGTCGGAGCGGTTGAAGAGATCCTTCGTGCCCGAGAAGACGGAAAATTTGCCGGAATTGAGGATTTTGCCAAGCGCGTATCTACGAGCAAGTTTAACAAAAAAGCTTGGGATTCACTTATTAAATCTGGTGGATTTGATGCCATGGGTGACCGTTCGGATCTGCTGTATAATCTCGAGACGATCCAGGCGTTTGCTAGTAAAGTGCAAAAAGAAGCACTCAGTGGCCAGACTGACCTTTTTGGCGGCTTGGAGGATAGTGCGAGTATACAGCCGACAGTAACTATGCAGGCAGCACCGGCTAAGCATACTGAGAAAGAACGTCTTACATGGGAGCGTGAGCTGCTGGGCCTGTATATTAGTGCTCATCCGCTTGATAACTATGATGCGTATTTTGAAGAGCAGACAATCCCACTTAGTCGCATGACGGCGGATGTTGATGGCAAGAAAGCAACCATTGGTGGACTCGTCAGTACGGTACGTACTATCATTACCAAATCTGGTACCAAAATGGCGTTTGTCGGTATCGAAGACAAGACGGCTGAGGGCGAAGTAATTATCTTCCCGAATTTATACGAACAGGTTGGTGCGAAGTTGGTGCAGGATGCAGTCATTCGTGTTACTGGAAAGATGAGTGCTCGTGATCGTGACGGCAACTTAGGAACTGAAGCTAAAATGATCGCCGACGAGGTGGTTGAGGTAACCGATCAAGAGCTACGTGAATATGAATCGACCGGTCGCAAAATGGAAGCACCGAAAATGAGTGCTAAGGTGAAGGCAATGCGAGTCGCTGAATTTAAGGCAAAGAAAACCGGAGGAGAGGTGAGTATGCCAGCGAGCACGGCGCCGGCAGAAAAACCTGCGACTGAAAGACCGCGACCTATTCTTGATATTCCTCCGGTCAAAAAACTGTTCGTTCACATTAAAAATACCGAGGATCATGATGCGCTTTTGGGGCTTAAGCAAGTGTGTGGTGAATATCCGGGCAAAACAGATATCATACTCGTACTTGGTGCGGAGAAAAAGTCTGCGATCAAGATGCCATTTGGTGTCGATGGTAGTGACAATCTTGTAAGCGCGCTCGTCAAACAGCTTGGCGAAGATTGTGTCGTTTTGAAGTAGTCTTAGGTGGTAGAGAGCGCGTAGAGCGCTATGCCAGTCGCGACACTGACATTGAAAGATTCTTTTTTGCCTACCATTGGGATTTCAATAAGATCGTCGCAAAGATCTCGCATGTCACCCGTGATGCCTTTTACTTCTTCGCCGAGTAGCAGGGCTACTTTTTCGGGTGTCGTATAATTTTGCAGCATAACGGATCGATCATCTTGCTCCAGTCCAACGACACGATAGCCGTTTGCTCGCAGAGTGGTAATATCAGGCGTTTCTTGGTATTCAAACGGCACGATTGTTTCAGCTCCGAGCGCCGTTTTGTGAATCTGATCAGTTAGCTTTCGAGAAATATGTGGCAAACGACCGTCACGGGCAAGTGTTGGATAAGGGGTGTATCCGCTGAGGATGATTTTCGACACACCAAACCCTTCGCTGGTGCGAAAAATTGCGCCGACATTATGAGTTGAGCGAATATTGTGTGCAATAACGATGATTTCGGACATTATACCCAATTGTACCACTATAAAATGCATAAGCTTTTTGTTATAGTCATAGGTAATGGACGAAGATAAAATTCAGCAGCGCCGACGCGACCAAGACGAGAAGTCGACTCAAGAGCGTGCAGCAATCTTAGGGTTGCAGTATTTGGATACTCGAGAAATTGAGGATACACTACCGCTTGCCAGCGGTGTGCTTGATATTCAGGATATGTATAAGGGGCGACTCGTGCCTCTTGTGGCGGGCAACGAGTCCGATCCATTTCGATTTGGCGTTACTAGTCAAACACCACAATCGTTGATTCGTCAAACCGAACAGCAGTATAACGATAATGGGCGGAATGTACAGTTTCTTCTCATTAGTCAAAGCGCCTTTCGCGCATTCATGAATCGGTTTGATCCGCCAAAAGAAGTTATTTACGATGATATTCAGATCGCCAAAGAGGGTGATAGCGAAACGATTAGCGAGGTGAGCAAAACGCTCAACTCTGTCGGCAGCGACCGTGTGTTTGAGTATCTTATTGATCAGGCAGATCGTTTGAATGCCAGCGATATCCATATTGAAAACCAACGTACGCATATTCGTATTCGTATGCGTATTGACGGTGCGCTACATGCCGTAGCTGATCTCGATCGAGATCGTTACCGAGTGATCATGGGGGCTTTAGCTTCGCGTGCAAATCTCAGTTCGGCTGCCAAGGAGCCACAGTCTGGTCACATGCAGCAAGAGATCACCAGGGATGGTGCGACACATATTCTGAATCTTCGTATTGAGACGGTGCCGACCATGTTTGGACAGGATGCCGTCATGCGTCTTTTCAACTTTGATGAAAGTTTGCTGCAGCTTGATCTGCTTGGCATCGGCACATCTGAGCGTCGAGAAATTGATGAAGTGGTTAGTCACCCTCGTGGCATGGTGCTGATGGTGGGGCCAACTGGTAGCGGTAAATCAACGACGCTTTATAGTATGATCAATGCACTTAATACATCTGATCGAAAGATCATTACGCTTGAAGATCCAGTTGAGTATGGCATCAATGGTATTACTCAAATTCCAATTGATACGACCGGTGGATCAAGCTTTGCTGATGGCCTCCGTGCAGTTCTGCGTCTTGATCCTGACGTGGTGATGGTGGGCGAGATTCGTGATACCGATACCGCGAAAACAGCCATTCAGGCGTCGATTACGGGTCATCTTGTACTCTCAACGTTCCACGCAAACTCAACGGGAGCTGCCTTTAGCCGTATGATTGATCTTATCGGGGTTAATCCTATCTTCAGTTCGGCAATTCGCCTAGTGATTGCTCAGCGGCTTGTCCGTCGTCTTCACGACGCAACAAAACAAGAATATGAGCCAGATGAGGCTACGCGCCAATGGGTCAGGGATAATCTGAAGAATTTACCTTCTCACGTGGAGAAGCCAGATCTCGATGCGTTTAAGCTGTGGCGACCGATACCGAGCGATGATGCGCCATTTGGCTACAAGGGGCGTGTTGTCGTTATGGAGCAGATGGTGGTCGGTGAGAATATTCAAAAGTTTCTGCGTGGTGATGTGCAAGATGTCCACACTGAGGTGATTGAGCAACAGGCGCGTCAAGACGGCATGGTGACACTTTTGGAAGCGGGTATACTTGCTGCGCTGCGCGGTGAAACAACACTCGATGAAGTCAACCGGGTAATTTAACTACGATACTCGAGGCGAGCCCCTTTCATATTTTAGTCTTCTATGCTATAATCAACAGCTGATTGTATGTAATAACCGTTTGCTAGGTGACGACATGGAGCCGCAGTCATACAGCTGCGTGGCCAGTCCAATTCGCCGGAGTGAGCACTAAACAGAGGATATATTATGAGTTTTGAACTAATCAAGCAGGTTAATGAAGCCCAGAAAAAAGCTGGCGTAGTTGATGCACGAAGTGGTGATACTGTTCGTGTTCACCAGAAAATTAAAGAAGGTAACAAAGAGCGTGTGCAGATTTTCGAAGGCGTTGTTATTCGTACCGATAACAAAAAGTCACATACTTCACGTATCACTGTCCGCAAGATCGCTAGTGGTGTTGGTGTAGAGAAGAGTTTTCTACTCCATAGCCCGCTCGTTGAAAAGGTAGAAATTACTCGTCGTGCGAAAGTTCGCCGCAACTACCTCTCATTCCTACGTAACCGTAGTGGTAAGAGCGCCCGTCTTGTCGCTAAGAACTTTGACCGCGAAGGTGTAAATACTGTCGCTGAAGCTCCAGCTGACGCTGCCCCAAAAGCTGAAGAAGCTGCAGAAACAAAGTAATATCGCTTGATATTCAAAAAACATCCGATGCGTAATCGGATGTTTTTTATTGGTACAATAAAGACATGATACTTGGGATTGATGAAGTTGGCCGCGGGCCCTGGGCCGGGCCGCTGGTTGTAGGGGCAGTAGTACTTGGTGGTTCTGAGATTGCTGGGCTGACAGATAGTAAAAAGCTCACTAAGAAACGGCGCGAAGAGCTCGATGTTATTATTCGTGAGCAAGCCGCCGGCTTTGGACTTGGCTGGGTGGAGGCACGTGAGCTTGATGAGATTGGGTTGTCGGCCGCATTAGTTCTGGCAACAAAGCGTGCTGTCGAACAGGTTAACGTGCCGTATCATGAAATTATTATTGATGGCACAATTAACTTCCTGAAAGATACGACAAAAGGTCATTTTGTGACGACGCTCGCAAAAGCTGACCTGTTGGTGCCGAGTGTGAGCGCGGCTTCTATTATTGCAAAGGTCGCACGTGATCGTTATATGGCAGAGCAGGACGCCGTATACGAGGGTTATAAATTTTCAAGTCATGCAGGTTACGGAACGGCTGCGCATCGTGCAGCTATTGAGCTATTGGGCGTAACACCACTGCACCGTCTTAGCTTTGCTCCGCTTGCAAAGTATAAACCTATTGTCAGTCCTGTCGCTCATTCCACCGCTAGGATCCAACGGTCTTCGCCAACAACAAAGCAAATTGGCGACGCTGCCGAAGGTGAAGTGGTAAAGTATCTCATACAAACCGGCCATGAGATACTGGACCGTAATTGGAAAACGAAGTTTTGTGAAATTGATATCGTTTCTAAATACGGTGACACGGCGTACTTTACTGAAGTGAAGTATCGTAAAAGTGCCGATCAGGGTGGTGGACTTGCGGCCATTACGAGCAAGAAGCAGCGACAAATGGCCTTTGCCGCTGAATATTATGCCGTTAAATATAACTTGAAATCAATGAATTTACGACTTGCGGCAGCCAGTGTGTCGGGCCAGCCGCCAATCGTCGAAACGTTTCTAGAGCTTGGCTAGGGCGTCGCGAACCGCCTGACCATCACGTTGAATAAGGCTGACGCGTCCTTCGATCTCAACAATACCTATAGCAATTACGCGAGTGAGAGCTGGCACTTCACTCAGCGGCGTAAAGAATGCACGATATTCATTGAGTTGAGCCTCTGTGCTTAAGATACCTGCACTATAGCGCGGGTAATCATCGTAGCTTTTGTCGCCGGCAAATGTTTTTTCAATCCATGCCCAGTTGTCTCGTAGCCATTGCCATGCAAGTGACCGACCGTCGCGGTTGCGAAGTAGCCAAACGTACCAGCGGCCCGTATCTTGGGAGCGAATTACTGAACTATCTGCGAGAGTTGAAAGAAGCTTTTGAACGGCACTGACATCTTTCGTAGAGGTAAGTCCACTGGCGATGTCTTGCTGGAGTTCGGCAGATGAACTAGCCTGGTATTGCTTCAGCAGTTCGTCGATAATGGAAGGGTCTTCGCCATGCCGGACTGCGGTGCTGATAATGAGGCTGCGTAGTTCTGGATCGAGCTGTTCAAGTGGGGTGCTCCTGTATGCAGTAAGCGCGGTGGAGATTGCGTCGCTGTCTTCGCCGTAGATCATTAGGCCAATAATGTTTGCCCGTAGCTTCGTGTCTTGTTCTGTTTCATCTGGACGCGCAGACCAGCCGAGTCGAATATATTCGCTTCTTGCGAGGTTGGCGCTAAAGGTGCGAAGCTGTTTTTCGGCCACCTCATCTGTTTCAACAAACTTTTTGAGTTCGCCAATTGCAATACTGATAATATCCCAGACAGCTTCTGTCTGTTCGTGCTTATATGCATCAAGTAGCGGGAGAAGTGTAGCACTGCTGATGATGCCGCCGCGGGCGAGGAGCGTCTGTTCGTGGAGAAGTTGGAGGCGGTCAAGTGGTGAAAGCTTGCCTTCACGAACTTCATCGATAAGTTGAGTGAGGAGCTCGTCGCTGTAGTGGGTGATGAAATGAGCTGTATCGCCAGCGTTAAAGCGAAGAGGTGTTTCATGATGGCGAGTGACTGTTACGGTTTTTGTCGAGAGCAGTTCTGGCATTTCCGAGCAAGGTGATTCGAGTGGGATTGGCCATAGTTTGACGGATGGTTGATGTGGGCCAGTGAAGAACTGTTGCTGAGCGAGAGTGATCTGGTTGCCTTGTTTTGAGACACTGAGAACTGGATAGCCAGGTTGTGAAATCCAAGTATTCATGAATGCTGTTATGTCTTTGCCACTTGCTTCTCCGAGTGCGTGCCAAAGGTCATCGCCGACCGTATTGCTATAGGCGTGCGATTTGAAGTACGCCTTTAGTCCGGATTGAAATGCTTCGTGGCCAATATATTGCTGAAGCATGCGCAAGAGGCGTGCTCCCTTTGCGTAAACGATGGCGCCGTCAAATAGTGTGCTGATCTCGTCTGGATGATTAACCTCGACCTGTACCGCCTGAACGCCATCGATACTATCACGCCGGAGGGCTGAGATACTTTCCATGGTGGCAAAGTCGAGCCAGACATTCCATTCAGGATGGAGTGCGTCAACGGCAATATATTCCATAAGTGTTGCAAAACTTTCGTTAAGCCATAGGTTGTTCCACCACTGCATGGTGACGAGATTCCCAAACCATTGATGGGAGAGTTCATGTGCTATCACCGTGGCGATATAGTGTTTACTTGCAATGCTCGTAGTGGCTGGGTCGGCAAGAAGTGCGATCTCTCGGTAGGTAATGAGGCCCCAGTTTTCCATGGCCCCGGATGAAAAGTCGGGCAGAGCGACATGGTCGCTTTTAGGGAGTGGGTACGGTGTGTCGAAATAGTCGTCAAAGAAGTCGATCGTGCGAGTAGCGATATCAAGTGCAAAATCGAGACTTTCGGTTGGTTGGGCGGGAGTGGCCCATATATTTACCTCGACGCCACTCTTGGTTGTGGCTGTCTTTCGGTGGAGTTCTCCGGTAGTCCATGCAAGTAGGTAGGTGCTCATGCGTGGCGTACGATCAAAAGTCGTTACTAGTAGGTCACCATCCGCAACCTGAGAAACGACAGGCATGTTACCAAGAACGGTTATGTCTTTTTCTGTAGTGAGCGCCACGCTAAATGTTGCTTTTGCTGCAGGCTCATCAATACATGGAAATACTTCGCGGGCGTGGTGTGACTCGAATTGAGTGGCAAGTAGTTCTTTTTTAATACCGTCGTGCTCATAGTAGCAAGGGTACAGGCCGTGCATTGCGTCGGTAATCTGACCGCTAAAGCCTATGACGAGAATATGTTTGCCTTCTTGAAAATCGGGTTGGGTAATGAAGAGTTCGTCGTTGTTTGAGCTTGCAAAATCAGCACCGCGGCCATTTAGCGTGAGGGATTCGATAGTGAGATCTTTGCTATGAAGAACAATATGTTGAGCGCCTGGCTGCGACAAGCCATGGATAGTGACGGTACCTTCAAAGCGACGTGCTTCTCGTTGGAGTGTAAGGGAAAGGTCATAATGTTCGGGGACGAATTGGTCGATAAGTTGAGAGACTGTATGCATTCTTCTATTGTAGCAAAGTCCGCCTTAACCGTCCGCACTAGAACCATAAGTGTTATTGCTATAATAAACAGTATGAAGCGTGGAGTGTATCAATGGCGACGAAGTATTTTGGTGCTGCTGATGTTAATTGGTGTGGCGACTGCCGTTGTGCAATCGCCTGACTTGTGGCAGCAGCTATATAAACACGAGCCGGCTCCAGCAACAGGTGTAGCTGTCGATGCACTTAAGGGTCTTGAGATAAAGGGTCGTGCGCCAAAGACGGACTACAGTCGAAGTCAGTTTGGGGATGGGTGGCTAACGGTGCAGGGATGCGACACGCGAAATATTATTCTTCGCCGCGATCTAACGAATAGTGTTATTAATGAACAGTGTAAGGTCTTGAGTGGCGTGCTTTACGATCCCTATACGGGTCGTGAAGTTTATTTTCAGCGTGGTGAAACGACAAGCGATGATGTGCAGATTGATCATGTTGTAGCTCTTAGTAATGCTTGGCAGACAGGTGCGCAGTTGCTGACTCATGAAGAACGGATACGGTTTGCTAATGACCCGCTAGAGTTGCTGGCTGTTGATGGTGAAGCAAATCAGCAAAAATCAGATAGTGATGCGGCAACATGGCTCCCGCCGTATAAGGCATTTCGCTGCCAGTATGTTGCGCGTCAGGTTGCTGTAAAGCAGAAGTATCGGCTATGGGTAACACCAGCCGAGTATGAGAGCATGATGCGCGTACTAGCCAGTTGCCCAGGTCAAAAATTACCCGAGCCCCTGGCGTCGTGACACGTGAAGCTAGTGGGTGTAAAATATATACAGACAGGAGGAATAGCATATGAGCTTAAAGGATTCTCAAAATCTAGCATTGAAGCAGCGTGCGAACATGCAAGCAACCGAGCGAGAGATACAAAAGGCGACAATTAATGCGGAGGATTACGAGAGGCGTGGCGACACGAAGAGCGCCGAACGTGAGCAGGATAGAATTCGCCAACTGACTGAAGAGATGATTAATTATGAGAGTGGTGCTATGGCTGCCGAACGCCTTGCTCACGAGCAGAGAGAGAAAATTAAGGATATTGAGGCGCGCGAAAAAGCAGTAAAGGATGAATACGAACAGAAAATGAATGAGCTAGAGCGCGAAAGAAGCGAGACGATTGGCGGTATGACAAATATGTATTAGCGCTTGCATGGAAAATGCAATAGGTGCTATACTACGTGTAGTACATTTCCGGCCGGCAGGTCGGATTTTTTCATAGAAAAGGAGAAATAATTATGGAAGATATTAACGTAAAACAATTGACTCTCGCGGTTCGCACAATTGCCGAAGAGAAAAACCTCCCCGAAGATGTCGTCATGTCTGTTATCGAGCAGGCGATTGCTGCGGCGTGGCGCCGCGATAACGGTGAGCGTGACCAAGAAGTTCGTGCCGAGCTCAATACTGTAGATGGCACGGCTAACGTATTTGTGGCCCGTGAAATCGTTGAAGAGGTTGGTAGCGATGCTGTTGAAATTAGCCTTGAAGATGCTCAAAAGATCAAAAGCGATGCTGAACTTGGCGGCGTTATTGAAGAAAAGCACGAAGTCGTTAGCTTTGGCCGGGTCGCCGCTCAGACTGCGAAGCAAGTTGTGTTGCAGCGTCTTCGCGAAGCTGAACGCGAAGTTGTTCTCGAAGAATACGAAGACAAGATCGGTACGGTTGTTAACGGTGTTGTGCAGCGTGTTGAGCCGCGTGTTATCCGCGTCGAACTTGGCAAGGCTAACGGCATCATCCCTCAGAGCGAGCAAATCCAAGGCGAATATTACAGCCCAGGTTCACGCATTAAGGTATTTATCAAAGATATCGAACGAGGTAACCGTGGTCCACAGCTTATTCTTAGCCGCGGCAACGAACAGTTTGTTGAATACCTCTTCCGTCAAGAAGTCCCAGAAATGGAAACTGGAGCTGTTGAGATTAAGGCTATCGCCCGTGAAGCTGGTCGACGTACAAAACTAGCCGTTATCAGTACTGTACCTGGCGTTGACCCAGTCGGTACGTTTGTTGGTGGTCATGGTACTCGTGTTCAGACGGTTATGAACGAAATTGGTGATCAGGAAAAGATCGATATCATCACGTTTGATGAAAACAATGAGCAATTTATTCGCAACGCCCTTAGTCCAGCCGAAGTTGTTCGTGTTGAGATCAATGAAGAGGCGAAGCGTGCGAAGGTGTTTGTGAGCGAAGATCAGCAGTCGATTGCAATTGGTCGTGCTGGTCAGAATGTCCGTCTTGCAAGCCGCCTAACAGGCTACGAGCTTGATATTGAGACTGCTACACCTGCACAGGCGGTTACTGAAAAGCCATCTGAGCCAAAAGCACCACGTAAAAATATTGAAGACAGTCTTTTGAGCGCTGTTGAAGAGTCAACTGAAGAATAGTTATTTTCTTTGCATAATAAATACCCCGCCATCTCGGCGGGGTATTTAATTTAAAGAGAAGTTGCTACTTTAGGCTTCTTGTCTTTCTTTGGTTTTTTAACTGCTTTTTTCTGATTTGTACCTTTGGACATAGAGTGTCCTTTCTGGCGTTATAATTAATTTCCGAAAATAGAGGGCAATGATTAGCATTTCATGATGACGTGAGCTGCTCCTTATGTTTACAGTATAGCACCTAAGTGACGTGGAGCTCGAGGTGTATAATATGAGTAATGAACCCATCACATAAAGCGCTTCGTGGAGTAAATTTGGGCGGCTGGCT